>JANMME010001129.1:0-2936 GCA_031373015.1 Saprospiraceae bacterium | reverse complement strand
ACCGTGCGCGATGCAGGCACCCTTCCAAGGAACACACCTTGCTATTTTCAAGATATTTTTCATGCAGACGGAACGTGAATGAAGGCGAAATAAATTTCGCCCTACATGTAATTTTTCGAAAAAATCCCTTATTTTTGGTTGGCAAAACAACGCATTACAACCAAATGAAAGATTTTTACCGTCGGCATTTGCCGCATTTGCAACCAATGGGCGGCACTTTCTTTGTTACGTTCAGGCTCAACGATTCATTGCCTTTAACAATCATCAAACAACTTCGGGATGAGTTTAGAAGGCAAAAAACCAATTTGTTGCGGGAACCCAGCTCCGAAAACAAGTCTGCTTTGATAAATCTCCGAAAGCGCCAATTTGTCCGTTATGATGAAGTGTTGGACGGCGCAGAATATGGCAGTTGTTTTCTTCAAGAACAAAAACAGGCTCAATTGGTCATTGATGAAATTCAACGGTGGCGGTGTACGGGCTGAATTGGGCGGGCGCATCCCGCTCGAAAGCAATTTCGACGTGCTGCTGGGCATCAATGGGGAAATGTTCAGAGAGGGCGGCAAATTCGCAGAGAACAGTAGCGAAGCCTGGGCTGATATTATTACCCTGGGCTTCACGCGTGTCCACATCAACTTTGCGCCTGCGCTTGATCTGCGTTTTGCCCCACCGGGCAAATGGGACCTTGGGCTGCGTTATAGCTATGATCAATATGTCTCATTAGCAGACCTTTATGAATCCGAGATAGGCAACAGTTATCTCCACCGGCTCACCTTGCACGCCACCGTTGACCGCGTGACCGCCTACGGGCAAATCGGTTTCACCCCTGACGATCAGCGCGTGTTCAGCCTTGGTTTGGCGTATGGGATTCCATTCAAAAAAAAGTAAAAAGATGAAATCAACTTCGATTTTGGCAGCCTTGATTTTTGCGGCTTCGCAATCCCTTACAGCCCAAAACTATTTTCACCCAGACAGCACTTTTGAAGCCGAGGGGTACGCCATCCCTCAAATTGCTGGCGACGATAGCGGCAAGGCTTTGGTCCTGCAGCCAGCCGATAATAAAATAGTGGTCGTGGGTCAGGATGGCGAATATTGCCTGGCGACACGTTTATTGCCGAATGGCTTGATTGACAACAGCTTTGGTACGAACGGCTACACTACATTCCAGTTCGAGAACACCTCTTTCAATACCGAGGGGAATGTGGTTGCGCTCCAATCAGATGGCAAAATCGTGGTTGGTGGTGGTACTCCATTCAGCCCTGGCCTGGCCCGGCTCTTGCCCAATGGCAACCTAGACCCTTCGTTTGGTAGTGGGGGAAAACTAGTCGTCAACGCGATTGGTTTTCCTAGCATAGAACCGGTGCAAGGCTTGGCTGTTCAGCCGGATCAAAAAATCCTGATGGCAACTTCTGCTTGGCCTGTCGTCCCCGGTAGTTGGGTTTTGTTGGTCATGCGTTTTTTGCCCAATGGCAATCCTGACAATACTTTCTCTGGAGATGGAACTGCAATTCTGGATCTTAGTCCATCTGGTTCTTTTCGGTGCTCTGGACTTTTTTTGCAGCCCGATGGCAAAATCCTTCTGGTGGGAAACGGCAATACAGGCACTATTGTCAGGATGTTACCCAATGGCTCCATAGATCCTACTTTCGGCGTTGACGGGATATTTTATTTGCCACAAGGCGAAATTGCAGACATCAGCCTTAGTGCTGACGGGAAGATTGTGGTGGCTGGGCAGAGCTTCCCCAAAATGCTGGTAGCGCGCCTGAACAGCAATGGGACGTTCGATTCCAGCTTCGGCGCAGGTGGCATGGTGCTGACCGATTTCTCAGGTTCTACAAGGGCAAACGGCGTGGCTATTCAGCCTGCAGATCAAAAAATTGTCGTTACAGGCTACCAAACCAACAACAAACTTTTGTGCGGGCGCTATAACGTGGACGGGACAATAGACCAAACTTTTTACCCAGGCGGTTTTTACAAACAAGAACTCAATGGAGCATATAATGGGCTTGAAAAAGTCATTCTTCACCCCAACGGCGATATATTGTCGGTTGGTTTTTTCCAGAATCAATTTAGTCAGAATGATCTTTTGGCACTTAGATTAACGAATGGCGTAGACTTGTCGCCACCAGTAGCCACTTTCTCCGCCAGCAATACCAGTGGTTGTGCGCCGCTCAGCGTCAGCTTCAGCGACCAATCGAGCAACAATCCGACCGCTTGGAATTGGCAATTTCAAGGCGGAACACCCTCCAGTTCGACGATGCAACATCCGACCGTGACTTATTTCACGCCAGGCACTTATGATGTTACGCTCAGCACAAGCAACGTGGGGGGGAGCAGTTCGTCCACGAAAAACAACTTTATTACCGTGGACCCATTTCCAACCGCTTCATTCACCACGAGCAAAAATGGCCTTAATGTCCAGTTCACGAATACCTCAACGAACGCCATCTCCTACGCCTGGGATTTCGGAGACGGTCATACGGATACTTCTTCCAATCCACAGCATATTTATGCCTCCGAAGGGACTTACATTGTGAAACTTACTGCAAATGGGTGTGGTGTAAGCATTCTTGAATCCGAGCTGACCGTGATGAGCTCGGCGACCAAAACACCCGAATGGCTGCAAGAGATTAGGCTATTACCTAATCCAAGCAGGGGCATTTTTTCGATAGAAATGAAAGGCACATGGTCGGGCGAAATCGCTTTCGCTATCTTTAATCAAAGTGGGCAAATGATTTTTACGGAAACGTTTACGCCTCAAACACATTCCTTCGCGCAGCAATTTGACTTGGGAAATGTGATGGGCGGCGTGTATTGGCTGCGCGTGCATGCAGGCGGAGAATCGTGGATGGAAAAATTGGTGGTAGTGCGGTGAACCGTGAATATGAGTCATCCCGAATTTTGAGTTTAATACGTCCCAGCGGGACGGAATCTTTGTA
>JANMME010001082.1:0-2483 GCA_031373015.1 Saprospiraceae bacterium | reverse complement strand
CCCGAAGCCGCCGTGTGCGCGGGCGACGATGTGACCCTGCAAATCCAAGACAACGGAAACTATACTTTTTCCTGGAGTGGCGGCTACGGCAATGATGGAATCCTGGTGTTCTCGGAAGACCGGGGCAATTTGTTGAGCGTAGGTACGCATACCTTCACTGTAACCGTTACGAATCCAGCCACGGGTTGCACGGCACTACTCGCGCCATTTACTGTAACTGTAAATCCAGTCCCGAGCAATTTCAGCCTTTCGGCAAACAACGTGTGCGCTGGTTTACCTTCTACGATTACCTACACTGGCCCGCAACCGCCCGAATGGCAAATATTCTGGAACACTGGAGATGCTGGCCCGAGCCTGCAAACCGAGGAAGCCGGACTTTATTTTGTGCGGGTAGTGAACGAATTTGGTTGTTCGGCCCAGAGCAACACGGTGGTGATTTTCCCCGGGCCGAACATTTCTGCATTGCCCTCCGGTTGTCATGAACGTTGCAACCCCGATACTTTGTGCCTGCCGCCTTTGCCGGAGATCGTCAGTTGGCAATGGTTTTTTGAAGGCACTGCCATTCCTGGGGCTACGAGCCATCAATTTTCCGCAACCCAAAGCGGCACTTACTGGGCTGAATTGGTGGACTTGAACGGTTGTGAAGCTACGAGCATGCCCCTCACCGTGGAACTATACGACGGTTTTGGCAACGTTTTGGGCCAGGTTTGGTCGGATGTGAACGACAACGGGATCATTGACCCGGCGGATACGCTGGTGTCTGGGATTCCCGTACAATTGCTTCAAAACGGCGCTTTTGTCGCGCCCAATCAATCCGGAACAAATGGCAGTTTCGACTGGCTGAACGTGCTTTCGACCAATTATACCGTGCAGATTGATAGCCAATTGCTCAGTCCGCTTTGGGAAATGGTCATCTTTTCCGATTCGGTGAGGCTCACGGGTTGTGGCGGCAAAGTTTTCGCTCGTTTGTTGGTGGATGCGTACAAGTGTCCACCCCTTGCCTCATCCGTTTCGTTGACCGCTTGTCCGGGCCAATCGGCCCTATTCAACGGAACAGCTCTTCTAGCAGGGCAGTCGCAGGACTTTACTTTCCAGAATTTATTGGGCTGCGATTCTATCGTAACGGTCACGGTTTCAGCCTTGCCTGTTTCGAGTTCGACGCTGAATGTGAGCATTTGCCCAGGTACTGTTTACAATTACAACGGCGTGGATTTGGCCGTGGGGCAGTCTCAAAATTTCAACCTAAGCAACTGGCTGGGTTGCGATTCTGTTGTGACCGTGACCGTTTCTGCCTTGCCAACGTCGAGTTCGACGTTGAATGCCAGCGTCTGCCCCGGCAGCGTTTACAACTATAATGGCGTGGATCTGGCGGTGGGGCAGTCCCAAAATTTCAAGATCAGCAACTGGTTGGGTTGCGATTCTGTTGTGACCGTGACCGTTTCGGCTTTGCCAACGTCGAGTTCGACGCTAAGTGCGAGCGTTTGCCCCGGCAGTGTTTACAACTACAATGGCGTGGATTTGGCGGTGGGACAATCCCAAAATTTCATGCTCAGCAATTGGCTCGGCTGCGATTCGGTCGTGACGGTCACGGTTTCGGCTTTGCCGACTTCAAGTTCGATGCTGAATGCGAGCGTTTGCCCCGGCAGTGTTTACAACTACAACGGCGTAGATCTGGCGGTGGGACAATCGCAAAATTTCAAGCTCAGCAATTGGCTCGGCTGCGATTCGGTCGTGACGGTCATGGTTTCGGCTCTGCCGACTTCAAGTTCGATGCTGAATGCGAGCGTTTGCCCGGGCAGCTTTTACAGGGAAATATTTTTTCAACTTTTCAAAAGGTGGGGGGCTTGATGTTCGGGTATTTGCTGGCAAATTCTTTTATACCGGCTCCCGGACGATCACCAAACAATTTGCAACGGACCGTTATCACCTGAACATGACTGGCGCCAATGGTTATGAAGATTATACATACAGCGACTATTTCGCTGGTAGAAATAAATTCCAGGGATTCCCCAGCCAACAAATAATGGTAAGAGATGGTGGCTTTAAGGTAAGAACTGATCTGCTTGCCTCCAAAGTAGCTAAAACTGATGATTGGTTGATGGCAGCGAACTTCAGCACAACAATTCCTTCGGGTATTAATCCGCTCAGTTTATTACCAATAAAAATTCCGCTAAAATTTTTCTTTGACATTGGCACTTATGCTGAAGCATGGAAACAAAAAGCTGAAACAGATCGTTTTCTTTTTGATGCCGGTTTCCATATTCCATTGCTAAAAGAAACTATCAATATTTATATCCCGCTTATTTATAGCAGTGTATATGGCGATTACTTTAAATCAACCATAGCAAAAAAAGAACGGTTTTGGAAAAAGATTTCTTTTTCTATTGATATCTCCAATTTCAGTTTCCGTAAAATTGACCGCAATTTTAATTTCTAATGAGCGGCTCTTCCAAAATACAATACCTGAAACACCATGAAATTGA
>JANMME010001067.1:0-6435 GCA_031373015.1 Saprospiraceae bacterium | reverse complement strand
CATATTAAAAGAGGTAACATTGTATCAATTTGATAAAAATTGCAATTTTATAAAAAAATTACCAACGAGGCTTAATACTTTGATTACGTCTACTAAAACATTTGATCAAACCATATTAGCAAGTGGCAACAGACTCAAATGGGGATTTTATGAAGTTATCAATTTAGATGATTTTTTCTGGTGTTTTACCTTTAAATTTAAGGATGAGTTTAAAGGTGCAGAAATCAATACAGTTAATTCACCTATAATATACAAATGGATTAATAGAAGAAATACTTCTAATTGGTTCAGTCAGCAAATTGGATTAGATGTTTTTATTGCTTTTGATTTATGTTCGGATAAGAATGAGGAAGACAAGATTCTAAAATGGTTTAAAAATAAAAACAATTGAAATCAACACATTAACAGATTTACTGTACAATAACCGTATAGGCAAGTAATTTAATTTTCGCAAGAACGATCGCAATAAACTCAAGCCGCCGCCACCAACCGCTCCACCTCCAGCAAGCTCGCCTTAACCACAGGTGAAATTGGCTCCCCTTTCGTGTCGTGGTCAGACAGATACGCGGTGAGTTTGGCAAGGAAGCCCTCGATTTCGCGGAAGCCAATGCCAGAAAGCACGAGTTCGGCCATCAATTCTTTGAACAGTTGCTCTTTAGAATGCTGGAATTGAAACCGCATGATTTCGCTCATCGGATCGGTAGCCGTCCTGATTTTTAGCAGCGCGTCGTCAAAATGTTTGATGTCTTGCGAAATGCCGACAATTTTTGAAATCCGAGATTCTTTCATAGCCCGAAACTGATTTTGATAATTCCCTTTGGGTGTCTAATGAGGTCTTCATCTGGTCTAGAACGACTGTAAAGGTCGTAATATACCGCTTCCCACGTCTTTGAAGATTCATAAAAACGGTGATTCCACTTGCAAACAGGAGAAAAACTGGCATCCACACGGTAAATATCTTGTCCGAATGCCTTGAAGTGATTCACCTGTTCCGCATTTTTTATCATCGAGTCATTGGGCAAAAAAGTCACGGTGTCCATGTCACCTGGATATTCTTTTGTTGTAACGAAACTTCCAGCCAACCACTGATAAAATGGCGTACCGAACGCGGTTTTCACCTCTTCCACAAATCGGAGATAATCTTCGAACAATGCCCTACGGTGTGCTTGGTCGGCCAACCCGTCCACAAAGATAGCCTCAAACTCTGGTAGCGTCAATTCTACAATAGAGTAGGGCATCAAATGGCCGTGTTCATCGAAGCGTGGCATAATGGTGGGTATCAAGGACGAAGATACAACAAAATTAACAACGATTATGGCTACTTTTGTCATGCTTTTCTATTCCACGTTCACCCACCATCCTAAAAATGAACACCCTCTTCGTCAAAACCGACACCACTAAACTCTATCTCGACGCCAATCAAGACAAGGCCTTGGGCAATCTACTCTGGGGCGACCGCGTCATTCACGATCCAGCCAATCCGGAAGCCAATGGCCGCTTGAAAGTTCAAGCACGCGGCAAGACAGGCTTTGTAAAAAAAGCAGACCTCGACACTACATCATCACTGCTCGAAGTTTATTTCATTGATGTGGGCCAAGGCGACGGCCTGCTGATCCGAACGCCTGACGACCGGCACATCCTCATTGACGGCGGTTACCGCCGGAAATACCAACCAGCGGAAAAAAACGCCGCTGATTTCGTGGACTGGAAATTTTTCAAGGACTATGGCCGCACAAAAATGGTGCTGGATGCCGTGATTGCATCGCATTGCGACGCCGACCACTATGGCGGGCTTTGGGATTTGTTAAACCCAAATGAACAGGCCGAATTGGATATCCAATCCGATAAAATCAAGGTAAAAAACTTCTTTCACGCCGGAGTTGGCTGGCTGAAAAAAGGCACGGCTCGCTCTCTGGGCCCTATCAAAAATGGCTTCCTGACCCTGCTCATGGGAGACAAAAACAATTTAAAAACGATGCTCAAAGCCAATCCAACGGGCTATCAGTTGCAGGGAGATTGGGCGGATTTTATACAAACCGTTGTGGACAAAGCGGATGCTTGTCAACGCGTGAGCCACAAAACGGGGTATTTGCCGGGCTATTCACCCTCAGCGGGCAAAGCCGCGATCAAAGTTTTGGCCCCTATCGAGGAGAAATTAGATGGAAAGCCTGCTCTTCGCTCCTTGGGTACGACCGATAAAAACACCAACGGCCACAGCGTCACGCTTCGGGTGGACTACGGCAAGGTGCGTATCCTGCTCACGGGCGACCTGAACGCCGCCGCTCAGAAGTTTATCCTGCAGCATTACGAGAATCAGGAAAAAGAATTTTCCTGCGACGTGGCCAAGGCCTGTCATCACGGTTCTGATGATTGCTCCTATGAGTTCCTGAGCCATGTAGGCGCCTGCGCGACGGTGATTTCTTCCGGCGATTCCGAAGGCCACAACCACCCGCGCCCCGCCATCGTGGCCGCGAGCGCACTCACCGGGCATAAGACGATCAAGGCAGATTCTGTCGTAACACCACTCATTTACAGTACCGAAATCGCTCGGAGTTATCGGCTAGGCTCGCCCTATGAATTGGTCAAAATGGACGATAATTCCTTGATTAAGAAGACAGAGAAGATAAACGTCCGCTATGAGGAGAAAAATTCGGGCGACTTGCAGGCTTCCAAAAAAGAGAAGGATTTGTGGGGACGAAAGATTGTAAGCGGTATCGTTTATGGTCTGGTAAACGTGCGCACCGATGGCGAAAAAATCCTCTGCGCTACTATGAGCGAAATAGACGGTGACTGGGATGTGCGCACGTTCAACACACGGTTTTGAACTATACCCAGATCGAATAGCCCGATCAATAAGTTTTCCAATACGACACATTCAACATAATGGTAAAGAACAAAAGTGAGCTGCTCGCTACCCTGAAAACCATCGAAGGCAGCGGCTCTTTTTTAGCTACCGGGGTGAAAAATTTCCAACATCCGGGACTGCAAATCAAAGGTTTGGGCAATGTCGCACTGCCCATGTTGCCGTCGCAGGCTCAGGAGATCATCGGGGTTGCCCAGAAAGCCCCTTTTGGCAAGGGCGGCCAAACCATCACCGACACGTCGGTGCGCAGTGCCTGGGAAATTGACGCTGCGCAACTCGTTTTTTCAAACCCTGCTTGGGAGCCGTTTCTGAAAGAGATTGTCGAGGAAGCGCAGCAACAACTCGGCCTCGAAGCGCAAAAAGTGAAAGCCTTGCCTTACAAATTGCTCCTTTACGAAGCAGGCGATTTTTTCTTGCCGCACAAGGACTCGGAAAAAGAGAAGGGCATGTTCGGCACGCTGGTAGTAGGCTTGCCTGCGCTGCACACGGGCGGCGAACTGCACATCCGTTTCGACGGCAGAGCAGAAATGGTGGATTTTTCTAAAACGTCCGCCTCGTTTCAGATTCCTTACGCAGCATTTTACGCCGATTGCGACCACGAGATCAAGCCTGTGACCTTCGGCTATCGCTTGGCTTTGGTCTATAACCTCGTGCAAGTTGGGGCCGGGGAGAAGAAAGTTAGCAGCCCGAGTTTTGGCCCGCAGGTAGACAAAATGGCATACCTGCTCGAATCGCTGGCCCCTTCGCTGGAGCAAGAAGAGCCGCTGATCGTTTTGTTGGAACATCAGTACACGCCCGCCAATTTGTCGCTAGAAGCCTTGAAAGGGCACGACCGCCCTCGGGCGGAGGCATTGCTGGCGGCTGCCGCACGCGCGGGGTATTTTGCTATACCCTGTTTGGTGACGCACTACATGATGGGCGATTTGGAGGAGGACTATGATTATTACAGCCGCCGCCGCAAACGGCACCGCTACTGGGAGGAGGAGGAGGTTGATTCCGACGGCAGCATGGGTGAAGTACACGAATTCCACAGTTCGATCGAGCACTGGGGCGCGAGCGATATGCCCGGATGGGGGAATTTGGACATCGAAGAGAATAACCTGCTGACAGACATCGAACTTGGCCAAGGCGAGCCCCTCGAAAAAGCGGCTGAAGGCTATACCGGGAATGCAGGCATGACCATTGAATATTGGTATCACTACGGCGCAATTTGCCTTTGGCATAAAAGCCAGCACCCTGATTTGTTGGAATCGTCAGGGGTAGGAGAGCAATTGCAATGGCTCGGTTTTTACCTGAAAAACTGGGGGCGCTCCGATTTGCAATCGCCCGACTATGCCCGGAAAATCTTGGGCTATGTGGAAGAATTGGATTTTTCGGACAACAGCCGCACCGCGTCAGATGATTACGGCCCAATGGCAATCGCTTTGGTGCGTTTGGCGGATGCCGAATTGCTAAACCCAACCATGCTGGCGCTGCTGGCGCGGGTGTTTGAAAAAATTGACCCGGTATCGTGGCTGACCTTATTCCAATCCTTCGCCCCGATGCTTTTCGCCCCAGTGTTCAAAGCGGCCGCTGCGCGGAAAAAAGCGACTGTTACCGACCATTTGCTGAATGTCATGATGACGCTGCAAAGCAAAAACGACGAGCGGGCGCGACCGTTTTTACAACAACAAATTGCGGAACTTCCGGCGTATTTGGCAGAAATCAAGTTGCCCGGAAAAAGCGATGAAAAGGACGAATCGAGTTATTACCGCACAAACGAGGATCCGAAACGCGCAGAAACTGTCGTCGCCATTCTCCAAAAAACGCTCTCGTTCAGTGAAAGCATGGAGCGCAACGATGCGTGGTTGGGTGCGGCGCTGGATGCCATTTGCCGCAGCATGCCGAGGAAATTTGTCCACAAGGTGATGGCTTCCTTGTTGCTGCGCCCGGAAGCCCCACCCTTGAACGTGCTGGCAAATGCCCTTTGCCTGATTTGCAAACAGGTTTTGGAAGATTGGACGGCTGTAAAACCCACTACACCGACGGATTGGCGCAGGGAAGTGCCCAAAGCAGAGCACTACAAAAATGTCTGGGAAACGCTGCGGCCCTTTCTGGAGTCGCCCGTCGAAACGGTTTTTCACTATCGGCAACCACAGGCCCAGCGCTCCGAAATGGAGTCTGCTATTAGCAATGTGACCATTGATCTGAGCACCGAAACCATTCGCAGCGGCTCACCACACACCTTGCGCCTGACCAAAACGCAAGATGCTTACCAAAAACTCCTGCGCGAATGGAAAGAAGATGTGGCCCTATTGGAGCGGTTTGAGGCGCAGATGCGAGTGTAAAGGCGGTCATCTGCTTGCCCCAAGCAAACCACACTGCCAATCAAAAAATGCTCCGTCGCAATTTCTTCAAAACTACCGGTTTAGCTGTACTTGCTGCTGGCCTTCCCAATTTCAACATCATGGCCGAAAATTCCGAAACCAACAAGCCGCGTTTGATCAAACCTCGGGGTTTGCGTGAAGGCGCGACGGTAGCGCTCATTGCACCGAGCAGTCCGCCTTCAGCGGAAAAACTGGCCAAAGGAATTGCCAACCTGACCCAATTCGGCTTCAAAATCGTGGAAGGGAAAAGCCTCCGCGCCTTCAACGGCTATCTTGCGGGCAGCGATGCCGAGCGTTTGTCCGACTTGCATTGGGCATTCAAAAACCCTGAAATCGAGGCTGTATGGTGTATTCGCGGCGGCTACGGGGCGACGAGGTTGTTGCCAAACATTAACTACGATCTCATTCGCCAACACCCCAAACCGCTCATAGGCTACAGCGACGTGACGGCCTTGCACCTTGCCATCCACCAGCGCACGGGCTTGGTGACGTTTCACGGCCCAGTGGCGGCATCGGAATATCCAGCAGATACGCTGCAACATTTTCGCTCGGTGCTGATGCGACCGGTTGTGCCTTACGAAATTGTGGCCGCAACAGTGGGCGTTGAAGCATATCCAACTGAATACCAACCCTTTGTGATCACCCCCGGCCAAGCCAAGGGTGCGCTGACGGGTGGGAATCT
This sequence comes from Saprospiraceae bacterium, assembly GCA_031373015.1. GTDB lineage: Bacteria > Bacteroidota > Bacteroidia > Chitinophagales > Saprospiraceae > M3007. The sequence goes on along the minus strand of JANMME010001067.1, from coordinate 524 downwards.
AGCGCTGCTCTCGTCCATGGCTGGGACGAAATTCGCCCCGGATTTCAAAAACAAAATAGTCTTTATCGAAGATGTGGGAGAACAACCTTACCGACTCGACCGAATGTTGACGCAACTGCTGCAAGCCACGGATTTAGCGCAGGCTGCCGGGATTGCCCTTGGTGTTTTCAACGACTGCCAACCCAAGCCGGACAGCCCATCGCTCTCGCTACCCGATGCATTGCGCGACCGTTTGGGCGGGCTGGGCATTCCGGTGGTGTACGGCATTCCGTTTGGGCACGTGGAGCATCAGGCGACGTTTCCGTATGGGATTTCAGCTAGATTGGATGCTGACAGGATGGTGCTGACGATTTTGGAAAGAGCGGTGGTTTAACACACGGTGTTTAGTCGTCCTACGGCTTCAAGCCGTAGGACGACTCAGCGATATAGCGTTACAAATAATATTTTATTACAAAAATTTGTTTATTTGCGCCCAGATCAAAATAATAAACAATGAAAACGCCTGAAAAATATATTTACTAAGC
>JANMME010001063.1:0-3926 GCA_031373015.1 Saprospiraceae bacterium | reverse complement strand
GGTCGTACGCTTTGAACCTGACCTGATTGACTTTTCCTATCTTTGTTGCCATGGGCGGGGGTGACTGGCTTTTTTGCCTCGTAAACACAAAAGTCGTTATTCCCGCTCTTTTTCTGGCTTTGACACTTCTTACACAACCCCCGGTACAGCCGCGTTACAACAATGGCCTCAACACCCTCCAAACATTCTCTGCTACGATTTTTTGCCCCTCTGGATTTGGGTGAATGCCATCGGGCAAATTCAAGGAAGGTATGCCCGCCACACCATCCAGTAGGAACGGTATAAGCGCCGCCGAGTTCTTTTTTGCCAAGCTGGGGTACATATCGCGGAAGGCATCGGTGTAGGCTGCGCCGAGATTGGGCGGGGCCAGCATACCTGCCATCACGATTTTGCAAGCCGGGAACTTGGTTTTTACCTTGTGGAGCATCGTTTGAAGGTTCTTTTTCGACTCGGCAATGGGCAACCCTCTCAGTGCATCGTTGGGCCCCAATTCAAGGACAAAAATATCTACGGGCTGTTGCAGCACCCAGTCAATCCGATTGACACCATCGGCGGTAGTCTCGCCGCTGAGGCCTGCGTTCACACAGGTATAGGGCAGGTTCAGCGAGTCTATTTTTAACTGGATAAGGGCCGTAAAACCCTGTTCGGGAGAAAGTTGGTAAGCGGCCGTGAGGCTATTGCCAAAAAAGACGATGTTCTTTTTGACAATGGGCGCGGGTTGGCTCGCGCTTGGCTTGTCAGCATTCTGGGCATTTTTAGGCGATTCCGATTGACAAGCAAAAAGGCCAAGCGCGAAGACGCTGAGTGCAAATATTCCTTTCATATTCATATTGTCACGATCAAAAAAAATTGAAACAACGCAAGCGACAGAGGGTTTCTTTCAAGCAGATATTTTGTTCTTTTATACATTTACGCCCTACTCAACACCTTGTATCTATGTACGAACTAACCAAGACTACCTTTGGAAAGCACACGCGCTTTGAATTACACAACCCGCTCACGGGTAATTCCTTCAGTATCGTGCCTGCTGCAGGCGCAAATATGCTGGATATTCAGTTTGCTGGCCATAGCATTCTCGACGGACATTCCACGCCGGAAGAGTTAGAAGCCGGAAAATGGGGCAAAAGCACGATCCTTTTCCCGTTTCCCAACCGTTTGGACGAAGGCAAGTACCGATGGCTGGGCAAGGAGTACCAATTCCCCATCAACAATGTCGCCACGGGCAATGCCATTCACGGTTTTGTGCGCGAGGAGGCTTTTGAAGTGGAGTATGTTTTTCTGGCAAAAAACTTTGCAAGCATCCGTTGCTACTTTGATTACGTGGGCGACCGGCCCTACTATCCGTTCCCGTTTTCTTTGGAAATCGAATTTTCTATTCACGATACGGGCAAGTTTGAACTTGCCGTAGAAGTGGAGAATTTGCACCATGCTCCGATCCCCATTGGTTTTGGGTGGCATCCTTATTTCAGGCTCACGGAAACGGCAAATGAGCATCGGCTAAAGGTTCCGGCCTGTGAAAAAGTAGGGATAAACGATCGGATGATCCCGACGGGTGGGCGAACTCAATTTAAAGATTTTCAGGCACTTACAACCATAAGAGAGACCATGCTGGACACCTGTTTCCACAATGCCAAAACCTCCGGCCAGTACCAATTGGTGCTGGAAGGAGGTGGCCGTCGCCTGAGATTGAAAGCACCCGTGGCGCAATTCCCTTTTTTCCAGGTATTTACGCCGCCGCACCGTGAAAGCATCGCGCTAGAGCCCATGACTTGCAATGTAGATGCTTTCAACAACCAGCAGGGCTTGGTGGGATTGGCGCCGGATAAAAAATGGAAGGGGAAGATGAGTTTGGAGTATCGGGAGGGGTAAGGGCACAAAGCGTGATGGGCCACGGATGACGCGGATTAGACACGGATTTGCACAGATCAAAAATCCGTGTCTAATCCGTGTGATCCGTGGCCTATCCCCTCTTATACGGCTTTCCAGATTTATGCGTTTGGATTCCAAACAACCCTACTCGCATGCGCATCTACCCTTACTTCCTTGGCCTGCTTATTATTTATCTCCCCTATCCTTCCAAGGCTCAAAACCTGATCCAAAACGGAAGTTTTGAAGAACACGGCGACCAAAAATGCCTGGAATGCAATACGCTGTACGGTCAATATCCAGGTCTGGTATATCACTGGGACAATGCCGGCTGGGGATGTCAACTTCTTGACAAGGACTATAAGCGGTCTTCGGATGACAACAAATGGAAAGGAAGTCCTTTTGATAAGATGTCACCAAAGGATGGGAAAGCAATGATTGAAATGTGGTATTCCCCTGGATGTGGGGGTAAAGAGTATATGTGTGCAACCTATTTAACAGCCCGCAGCACACAAGTTATGCAGGTTGGGAAATTGTATGAAGCAAGTATTTGGCTATACATCGAAAGTTCAAAAAGAGCAGACCCGGAAAGAGGCAAGCATATTGGAATTGCCTTATTGCCTCAAAATATCGAATACCGAGTTGCGGGGGGTGGCAAAAGGCTTATTATACCTTTTCTAGCAATAGATACAGTAATTTATGACGCCTGGTATCAGGTAAAATGGCGCGTCAGGCCCTTGTGTACAAGCAATTATCTTACGATCGGTTTGTTCGCGGATGATCAATGGCCTTTATCCCGGAGCTTTGATGATCTAAGGTATTTCGTAGATAAGGTGTCTCTGACGGAGATCCCTACCCATTCTGTAATTGCTGACAGCTCCATCTATTATTGTAGCCGCTACGATCCCATAAAATTGGGTGTTTTACCCAAGATGGACAACGAGATCTTGTTGTTTCAAAACGATGCTTTTGCTTTGACTGATGCGCACAAGACGATTTTAGATTCTTTTGCGGTATTCGCCCGCAAGTATCCGGACTTGGTTTTCGAGATATCAGGGCATACCGACAGCATAGGAAAACAAAATCAGCGATTGTCGGAAAACCGGGCACAATCCGTTCTGCAATATCTGTCGGAAACTCAGAAACTTCCCGCATTCCGGTTTATTCCGCTAGCAATGAGCAGTAAAGAGCCCTTTCGACCCAACAGTACAGAGGAGGGCAGGGCTTTAAACCGGCGGGTAGAGATCAGGCAATCTCGACTGGATTTGCCTAATATTTTTTATAGAAATGCTTTAAAGGCGGTGGAAGAAAAGAATTATCCAGAGGCTTTTTCATTTTTGAATAAGTGGCTGATAAAGCTTAACCGAGGGTATGGTAGCGGAATAATAGTACAATTTGACCCCCGTTTTGAGGTGCTGCACAAAGACAAACGTTGGAGCTTACTGGATCAAAAAATTCGGGACAAGTACAGTAAATTTAAATATCCAAGATACTCATTTCTATTGGACTCGATGCTCTTGGATGAACGCAGTGCTACCGCGTGGCTCACAATGATGGGCTACCAAGGGGGCTTAAATGCGTTGCCTGGCTACGTCCCAGAATTGGACACTGTGCTTTTTGAAATGGCACCATTGCCTGATGCAATTATCCAAAAGAAGTACAGGGAGCATTTTGCGGCGCTGCGCACCATACTTGAAAAAACCGGCTGGCCAAAAAAATCTGAATTTGGTGAAAATCCCTGTGGTGCAGCGTTTAATATGCTCCTAAACTCCAATGAAATTGTCGAATACCTGAAATGGCTTCCTGTGATACAAAAAACTTGTGAGGACGGAGAAGCCCCTTGGATATACTATGCAAAGCTTTACGACCATTGTAATCTCGCTTTGGGCAGGCCACAACGCTACCTTACTGTGGTGGGGGTATTGGAAACTGGAGAGGCTTGGATTGAGGGCCGCTGGGAGGGCAACGAAGACAGCGTCAATGAATACAGGCCAAAATCGGCTTGCCGTTGTTGTCCCTTGGGGTGGTTGCGGCCATGGAAAATCAAAAGTAGATGGGCC
>JANMME010001042.1:0-4689 GCA_031373015.1 Saprospiraceae bacterium | reverse complement strand
TTTTCCTTTTTGGCTTTTTCCGCCACCATGTTGGCTCAAAACCTGGTCATCTCCACCCAAAACCCCAGCGGGCTCTACGTCTGCGGTGTGGAGCAAATGACCGTAACCCTTCAAAATGGGACAGGCCCCGCAGCGGCCAACCTGAAAACCACCATCACTTTCCCCAACGGCATTAATTATGTGCAAGGGTCTGTAGCGGGCGCAGTAGAGGACAACACCACCAACCTAAACGCGCCGGTGTTTGCATTGCCCGATTTAGCAGGCGGGGCAGCCGTTTCATTCACCTTAAATATTACAGCCGACTGCCCCGTGGTGCAGGCCATCAACAATGGACAGACCTTTTCCAACACCATTGTGGCCACCTACACCGGCGGCAGCAAACAGTTTGTCTCCAATTTATACCTGGTGGAGACCGGCCTTTTGAACATAGGCACGATCTCGCCGCCCACCGTAACTGCCCAAAAGGGTGATGTGGTGATGCGTATGATCACCATGAAAAACACACGCCAAGGGCCGATCCAATCCCTTTCGTTATCCGACGCGCATTTCCCCGGTATCAGCATCCAATTGCAGGGGGGGGTAAACCAAGTGAACTTATCCACACTGTTCACTGCCGATGTGCCAGGCAGTTTTTTCAGCTCGGTCGGCAACGGAGATAACTTGCTGGATTTCAATGAAGAAATAACCTTAGTAGAGAAAGTCACCATCGAAGATTGTGGCATCCCAACGTTCACCAACCAATCGCTCATCGTTATTGGATGGGGCTGTGGCGGGCCCGCTTGTAGAAAAGACAGCGTGTACGCTTCCATTACCATTTTACCAACGACGCAAAACCCCAGCCTTTCTTTTCTGCCCATCTATGCCGCGCCCGTAAGCCAATGCGGCGCAATTCCTTCCACACAAGAAATATTAATCATCAACAACGGCGAATTGCCCGCCACGAACGTGTTGATGAACCCCTTTACACTCGATACTTCGTACCAAGCGATTGACCAAGGTTCGTTTGAGTGGAACAACGGCTCAGGCTGGCAGCCGATTACAGCCGATTCGAGCCATACGACCCTTTTGGGCAGTTGCAGTATTTCCGATTATTCTATAGATGTGTCCGTTAAAGTGCCCGAAGTGCTGCCGGGCGACACGGTGCGATTGCGCTTCAATACTTATTATTGTCAACCAGTGTGCGGCGGACTGATTCCCAGAATGCGCGTCGGGTATAATTATTTCAAAGCCTGCCCGCCGAATACCCCTGTCGGCGGCTTATTCAATTTTTATCCGGACACCACTTTGCTAAAAATCAAGGCGAGCGTGGATTTTGATCTGGAAAACTGCTTGCAGGACGGCGAAACCTATAACCTCAACTATTGGATAAAATCGGGGCGCTTGTTGAAAGACACGGGCTATTTGCAGGTCATTTTTGAAATCCCCTGGGGTTTCGACTGGGTGCAAAATTGTCCGTTCAGCCTAGATGGCCAAACGCCTTTGTCATTCGAAATTACGGCCTATCCTGATAGCTCTAAAACGGTGCGCATGGTATTTGATATGCCGTTTTCGCAGGACTCGGTTTCCAGCGGACTTTGCTTGCGCTACCATTGCGAACAAGGGCTTCCCTGCCAGGCATCTGTGCCCAATGTGCCACCCCGGGGCCTGGACTATATCGTGTACCCGCCGCCTTCTGATTGTGGGGGCTGTCAGCTCCAATTGCACACCTACTCGCTGGTGTCGGTTACGCCCGACGACCCCATCAACTGCGCTATCACGTTCTGCGACGAATTTATTTTGGTCGTAAATGACCAATGCGACACCTCTGGCGGCGGTGGGGGTGGCGGCGGTGGCGGCCTTGGTGGCAACCTGGTCGTGGTGGATTTTGATTCATACCGTACCAATTACGGCCTTCAAGACAACAACAACGACCGCGCCGCCGACAACAACAATACTGCCAATGCTCCAGGGGTGCGCCGCGACCGCTTTCTCGTGGGCGATACGCTGCGTACCGAACTTCGGGCATTTATGGTGCAAGGAACGCTTTCAGCACTGAGTTTCCGGGTGTTTTTCGAATCCTGGGCCAGCGATTTTGATACCCTCGACGGCGACGAGTACGACCTCATACGGGGCAAAAAATTATTCGCCAACTTTGATACCACCAGTTTCATTGCGGCCCATTTGACCATTAAAACAGCCAATGGCCAGCAATTCAATTGCCCCATCGGTTTGCCCGAAATCAGATCTGACCAGCACCTCATCCAAGTGGCCGAGCCCAACATCCGCCCGCCGCAGATTATAGATGTGCTGACCAATATGTTCCATCAATTCGAACTGCCGTTTGGGCAGCTGCCTTGTTTGCCGCCCGGCTTTGTGCTTTCGGTAGGGGATTCGCTGATTTTTAGGTCGGATTTTAAATTTGAAAACAACTTCACGCCGATGGGCTCGAATGCGCCTCCGCTCATCAATTTCCGAAACTCCATTTGTGACATCAACAAAACCTACTCCTGGAAACTGGAAGATTTTTGCACCGAAAAGGAGATCTGTCAGTTCTCCGGTTACCTCGAATCGGTGAACCCTGAAGCCCAGATTATTGAACCTTGTGCTCAAAGTACTGAAGTCTCGCCATTTCTATACAACATGCGTATTGCACGGGGCAATATGTTCCCCTTCGAGGTGCGCCCGCTCTCTTCGGTGACGGAATATTCTTATAGTCTGCCGACCTCCGTAAGTTTACTTGAAACAAAGTTGAGCTACCTGCGCTTGCAGGACAACGTGCAACTATTTGGCACTACCCCGCTCACGCCGGGCTTTGGTGGCGACTCGCTCACGCTCAACCTCGATCCCTTCTTCAACAAACCGCTCGACGAAGGCTACTCTTTTGAAATCAGCACGAGATTCGACACCACCTGCGGGTACAACGGCACAAAATTCGGTCGCACCGTACTTGGCCTGAAATACGCCAATATGTGCTTTCACGATCCCGTCGAGGATACCTACTTCATCGCCAACCCCAACGGCTACCAAAGTGGCAGCCCTAAACTCGAGATTTTTACCCAGAGCAATATCCTGTACCTGCCTACGGATGATGTGCTGCTCAACTTTTTCCTGCGCAACAACGCTTCCGTGGAGGCTCGAAACGCTTGGCTGAGCATCGAATCGGACGGCGATTTGGCAGATGTGCAACTGTTGCTCATGCCCGGGCAAACCCCCGTGCCACAGGTGGGCGGCGTGTATCAATTCGGCAATTTGCCAAGTTTTGCGCAACCCGCCTTGCGGTTTACGGCTCGGAACCTCAGTTGCCGCCCTGTCACGGTCACCTTCCATTTTGGTTGGGACTGTTCGCCAGTGTTCAACATCAATGCTGACGCTTGTGGCAGTTTTACCAAAACCATCGAACTCCGTCCGCAGCCGCCGGAATTGGAATTGGTCATCGTAAGCCAACCGCCCTCTGTGCCGATGTGCGAGCCTTCCGGGTATTTTGAATTTGAAATTTCAAATGCGAATGACGGCACGGCCTACAACATCCTTCCGAGCATCAAACTGCCGCCCGGCATGCGCATCCAGCCGGGTTCAGCGCAACTTTCCTATCCTGCGGGCGGAGCCTTTGTGAATATGCCTGACCCGGTGTTGTTGCCCGGCAATGTGTGGCAATTCGACCCCCAAGCCTCCTCCAATTTGTTGGCGCAAAACGGCCTGGTGTCGGCAGACCAAGACCCGCTCAATGCGCTGCGCATCCGCTTCAAGATCATCGCTGAATGTGGCGTAGTGGCCAATGCCCAGCCGATTTACGGCGCTGAATCCGTGCAGGCTTGTGGCATCAATTCAAACATACTGCGCAAACCCGGCCTGCCAATCGGTATTGAAGGCGTAGAGCCAACGTACACGGCGGTTTCCAACTTGCAATTTACCCCTCCTCCTGGAGTGACGGGTTGTGGGCTGGAAGTGGAACTTTCGGCCAGTATTGCGCTGAACGACATAGCGATGGCGGGCGACAGCATTTACATCCTGCTCCCTGCGGGCACTTCTTTTGTGGTTGGCTCGTACCAGGCTGGCACAAACGCACCCGCTGGGCCGCCAATAGTGTCTGGCCAGCAATTACAACTGCCATTGCCTACTAATATCGGGGCGGGTAGTGTACTTGGGTTCACATTTAAAATCAAGTACGACGACCCGGCAGGTTGTGCCGATAAGTTTGTGATTTTGCAGACTCGGGAGCAAACGCAGGCGTTCTGCTCGTCGAGCAACCAGTTCTGCAATATATTTGTCGCTACGAGTGAATCTTTGCTCAACCTCAATGCACAAAATCCTGAGCTTCAACTGACTAACTTCGAGTTGAACACGCAGGGTGGGCAAACCAATTTCAGCGCAGTGCTTGAAAACGCGGGCAATACAACGGCCACCAACCCTGTCGTGCAACTTTACCACGACCTAAACGGCAACGGTCAAATTGATGCCGGAGAGCCGCAAGTGGCGGAGGTAATACTAAGCAACACAAGCATCCTGCCGAGCGGCGTGCTGCCCATTTCCGGCGACCTCAGCAACCTGCCCGCTTCCGCTTTTTGCGACTTGATTGCGCTCATACCGGCAGACAAGAACTGTGCTTGCGCGGATCATGTTTTCCCGCTCGAGGGCAATCAAATCGTAACGAAAGGCATTGGGCTTTGCAACCTTCAAACCGTGAATGTGAGCACGGACAGCATTGCAGGC
>JANMME010001021.1:0-2771 GCA_031373015.1 Saprospiraceae bacterium | reverse complement strand
TAGCCGAATCAAAATACGCCATTCACGACCTTTCGAGGGTTACGCTTCAATCCACCCACGAACTGCCAAGGTTTAACATGCCACTGGAATTGGGTATATTCATAGGCTGTAGTAAATTTGGCACAAAGCAACATCAAGAGAAATCCTACCTAATCTTGGAAAGCGAAGAATATCGCTTTAAAAGGTTCATTTCCGATTTATCTGGTCAAGACATCGAATCGCACAAAGACCGCCCAGAAGTGGCAGTAAAATGTGTACGCAATTGGCTCAGCCACAAAACAAATGTGATTATCCCCAGCCATAGCCGGGTTTGGGCGGAATTTCAAGAATTTAACAAGGGATTGCCCGCAATCTGCAAGTTGAGCGGCTGGGTGCCAGAAGAACTCACTTTTGGCGAATTGGCTTCTCTGGTGACGACTTGGGTGGAGCAACAGTCTAGATTGACTCAAGATGACTCTGTCGGTTAGAGATCACGGAGATGCGGACGTTTCAGTAGGATGATCGGCACCAGGTCTCTTTCATTAGCATGAAATCGTTTATCATTGCAGAGCGAAAAAACACACGCCCTCATGAATTTCATTTCCCCAGACGAATTTTTCCAACTACCGCCCGACAAGCAGCGCGACTACCTCCACCGCGTTCAAAACATCAAGTACGGCCTTTACTGGAACGAACGCCGCCACGCTGAAGCCGTGGTAACCAAATGCGAAACCCTCATGCCCGTGCTCGACGAAGCAGAGGACAAGCGCATCTTTTACACGCCGCCAGCTGCCGACCTTTTCGACACCCCCGAACGCCCCCAACCCACCCACCTCCTCATTGAAGGCGACAATTACCACGCCCTCTCCGTACTCAACTACACCCACCGCGGCAAGGTTGACCTTATCTACATTGACCCGCCCTACAACACCGGCAACCGCGACTTCCGATACAACGACAACTTCGTGGACAAAGAAGACGGCGACCGCCACACCAAATGGCTCTCCTTTATGCACCGCCGCCTCCAACTCGCCAAAGACCTTCTCAAAGAATCCGGTGTCATCTTTATCTCCATTGACGACAATGAAGTGGCGCAGTTGAAATTGCTGTGTGATAAGGTGTTTGGGGAGGGGAATTTTGTGGCTAATGTGATTTGGCAAAAAAGAACTTCTCCTGATGCGCGTAAAAATTTAGCGCCTGCACATGATTACATACTAGTTTACTCTAAACTGCTGTTTTCCTTAAAGTTAAATCTCTTACCATTAAGCGAAACTCGCATTGATGATTACAAAAACCCTGATAACGATGCAAGAGGAGTTTGGGCTTCTGTTGATTTAACGGGGCAAACAGGACATGCGACACCTTCTCAATATTTCACAATTACAACACCAAGCGGAAAGAAAATTCAGCCCCCAGAAGGGAGATGCTGGGCAATAGCAGAAAGCACTTTTCTAAAGTTACAGGAAGAAGGAAAGATATGGTTTGGGAAAAATGGAGAGTCAAAACCTCGTTTAAAAAAATTTTTGTCAGAGTCAGAAGGTACAACAGTCTGGACTTGGTGGCCTTATCAAGAAGTTGGTAGTACCCAAGAAGCAACCAAAATATTGAATGAAACGCTTGGATTCCCTGACGGACTGGCTACAACACCAAAACCGACAAGGCTAATTGAGAGATTATTGAGACTTACAACTCAGAACGAATGCCCAACCGTCATCCTCGACTTCTTCGCCGGATCCGGCACCACTGGCCACGCCGTATTGGAATTGAACAAAGAAGACGGAGGTCGGCGGCAGTTCATCCTCGGCACCAACAACGAGGTGACTGATTAGACCCGCCACCAGCTCCGCGCCGAGGGCAAAAGCACGGAAGAAATCGAAGAACAGGGCATTTGCCGGGTCGTCACCTACCCGCGCCTGCAAAAAGTCATCGAAGGCTACACCAATCCCAAAGGCGAAAAAGTATCCGGAACAGGCGGCAAACTCCGCTATTTCCGTACAGGCTTCACACCCGATGCCGCCGAACCGGGCGGCGCCACCGCGCTCGCCATCAGCCCCGCCAGCGCCAATCCCGACCAGGCCGCCTACAACCTGCGCGACAAGTGCGCCGAGATGATTTGTGTGCGCGAAAATGTGTTCGACCGCCAGGTAAAAACCGAGGGCTGGGAACTCTACCGCGACTTCAATCGCCTACTAGCCCTGCTCTACGACGATGCGCCGCAAAACGTGGCCGAACTGCGCGACCGCATGGCCGCCGAACCTGCCACGGAACAAATTTTGTATGTATTCACACTGGGCACGGAAATCAGCCCCGATCTGGCCGCTTCCTTTGAGGGCGTCCGGCTCGAAAGCATCCCCGCTCGTATCATAGATTTGTACAAAAGATATCTGCAACAAACGGCCCGGAAAACGCGGCTGCAACAAACCAAAATCGAAGCAGTACAACCAGAGGAAGACATCTTACCCGACAACGAAAACAACACCCCGGCAATATGATTATCCTTCGTGAATATCAGCAGGAGGCCGTGCAGGAACTGCTCGACCATACCCAAAAATTATTGGCGCACGAACCCGAAACGCCCAAAACAATCGTATTCAAAGCGCCGACTGGCAGTGGCAAAACGCTGATGGTGGCGACCTACATCCAGAAACTATTGCAGGAGGTTTATCCAGCCGAGGACCTCTGCTTTCTCTGGGTCAGCGTCGGCAGTGGCGAGTTGCACCTGCAAAGCGCGCGGGCACTGGACGCATTTTTCGGCGGAGACCCTGCGGTCAGCGCGTATGAACAGGAATATG
>JANMME010001015.1:0-1757 GCA_031373015.1 Saprospiraceae bacterium | reverse complement strand
AAACCGCAAAACCAAGAAATTCAAGCGCTCGAGTGAGCCAAAATTTGCCCTTTTTGAGATCAATACGTTTGGTTTTGAATTTTCCGGTTCTCCTGTTTTGCGGTTTTGCGGTTTATTTTATCAATTTTAAAATTCGGGATGACCCATATTATTTATCAGATTTATGCTTCGTCTTGTAAATCTCCACCGTTTTCTTTCCGCTTCGGCTGATCTTCCCTCGAAACATGCCTGAAGTAGTAAATGGCATGGCAATCCTGCCGCTGCAATCCATGGCAATACAACCGCCGCGACCGCCCGCGTTTTTAAGGTCCTGAAGGATCGTTTTATTGGCTGCACTTCTGATCGAATACCTCCCATACCGCATTTTGGAAGCGATATCATGGGCTACAACCAGGCGGATAAAGTCCTCGCCACGCCCGGTGCAACTGACGGCACAGGTCTGATTGTCAGCATAGGTACCCGCGCCAATTAGAGGAGAGTCGCCGATACGGTGGTAGCGTTTGTTTACCAAACCACCTGTAGAAGTTGCTGCGGCCAAATTACCAAGGGCATCCAGCGCTACACAGCCTACGGTGCCAAATTTTTCCACCTCTAATTCGTCTATCGGCTGAACGCTGCCACGGGAATCATTGTCAAGTTCCGTTCCCTTCTTTAGCCGCGCTTTTTCCCACTGCTCTCGGCGAAAAGGTGTGTAGAAATAAGCGGTGTCTACGGTTTCCACCCCGTTTTGTCGGGCAAATTCGTCGGCGCCTGCCCCGGAGAGCAGCACAAATTCTCCACTTTCCATGACTTTTTGGGCTGCCATGACGGGGTTTTTTACCGTTCGAACCCCCGCAACAGCGCCACAGCGAAGCGTGGCCCCATCCATGACGGCTGCATCCATTTCGATGCCTCCGTCATGGGCGATGACCGAGCCTCGACCAGCATTGAATAGTGGTGAGTTTTCCATGACCCGCACCGCCGCAATAGCCGCATCCATACTATTGCCCCCATTTTGGAGAATTAAATACCCTGAATCCAATGCTCCTGACAAGGTGGCGGTATATGCAGCCTCCTCCTCGGGCGAAAGGTTCATTTTTTTGATATTGCTCGCGCCACCATGAATGGCGATAGCAATTATACCAGAATTCTGCGCGTCCATGAACAAAGGGTTGTGCCCAAAACAAAAAAGAAGGGCGAAAGGTAACAAGTGTCGTGCCATTGAAGTCGGTTGCTATAAAGCGGGCAATGTATGGATTAAAACCTCAGCCCCCAATTAATAGCCGTTAGGAAGAATATGTTGCCTGAAGAACCATTGATTTGTTGCTGCAACTGCTCATACACTTCCACGCGTACATATCGGTTGAAAGTATAAGAGAAACCAAGGCTTGCCCTTACCTGATCTGGAAATGGGCGTTGTGGGTGGAAAAGCGGTGTAAACAACTCACTTTCTACAAAAGGTTGCCAGTAATAATTGATTTTGTAGCGCAGCCCAAGCCGGGTGCGAGCGTAGAAATCGGGCGCTCGCGGGCCTTCGGTGAACAGGTGATTGTAAAACTGCCCTTGTAAACGAAGCGTTCCTGCAAAAGTCCAGCGGCCAGGCAATCCTTTGATATAATCCAGGTCAGCATAAAGGACGTGCCGCTGGTCGTAAGCATTATACAGATTACGGCGGAAAAGCAGGCGATAATTGGCATTTATGCCGATGTTGGGCGTGATCTTATAGCCCAAGCCCCCATCCAAATAGGCGAAACCGAGTTCGTTGAAATCATTGGTCA
>JANMME010000981.1:0-2925 GCA_031373015.1 Saprospiraceae bacterium | reverse complement strand
TGATGATTCTTGCTGACCTCTTTGCCTCCAGGCAAGTAAATGGAGACGACAAGGACCCCTTGATCGAAAAAGAAACCTATCTGATGAAAAAACACCCGCTTTCCTGGGGATATTGGGGCGCAACGGAGGATATGTGGCTGGGCGGCAATTGGGCGCGTGGTCGGGCCATGGAAAAGGACATTTGGTTGCGCGACCCGAACCACAATTTCTGTAAATTATTAAGCGGTGGCATTGGTTTTTTGAGCGGCGCGGCAGGCATTCCACAAGAAATTTCGATCCAACTTTGGCGCATTAACCCCTGTTGTCCAGGCACTTACAAAGCAATGGGCGATGCCCGGAAGGAAAAAGTGTCCGATGTAATGACCCGGGTGGCAAAATCTCCGGTATTTCAAAAAATCAATGAGGGCGACCCGCTCGGCATGGGCGAAACCGTAGGGATCAGTCGCGAATTTGCGGAGGCGCGCAACGCCGAACTACAAAACGTATGCCTTTGGTGCGACGAATTTTTCCGCGATTATTTTGATATGGATTCCATGACTTCCAAATTTCAAATGACAGAGCAGGCATGAACAAGCTGATATTTGTTTACAATGCCGACAGCGGTTATTTTAACCTTGTAGTGGACATAGCGCACAAGATTTTTTCTCCGGCCACTTACCCTTGCAGCCTTTGCCATCTGACGCATGGCACATACAAAATCCGGCCAGCATGGGAAGATTTTGTAAAAAACGCGCCGATTCCACTAGAGTTTTTGCACAAGGACGAATTTACATTGGCTTACCCCGAATGGAGTCAAACTGTCCTTCCACTTATCCTAGCGGCAAAAAACGGGAAATTAGAAATGCTCATTCCTGCAACCGAACTCAACGGCCTGCGATCAATAGCTGATCTGAAGAAGATCGTTTTGGAGCGGGTGCAGGGCGAATAAGATTTAGCAGGCCTTCACCAGTGTTGCTCTTATTGGGTTGTTCAGAAAAAAAGTTTAGAGAAAGGAAACAATTAAACACAAATAGTTTTATATTTGCAGTCCCAAATAACCTCATAAACAAATCACCCGCCTGCGCCTCTACCTCCGTCAAGACTACGGCAGATAAAAAGGCTTCGGCGGGTAAAAATTCCACAACAAGGTATGAATCTCTGTCCTAACTGCGCGGCTGACATCATTCCCGGCTCCAAATTTTGCAACCGTTGTGGCGACAAAGTTGCGGAGCGGATGAAGCCTTGTCCAGCTTGCCAGGAGCAAAGCCCCTTGGCATCCGTATTTTGTCATCATTGCGGCTTTCATTTTGAAGGTCGTCAGCGCGGCGTGGAAGAACGGCGCTATGAGCCGCTTTACGCCCTCGATTTTGATCCGGATACCTTGACGGAACAAGTCAAAGCCTTGTTTTTCAGGAGCTTGCGCCGTCGTGTGGAGGATGAACACGATGTGGCGAAATACAGCGATTATGTGGAGCGGTTTTACCAATCGCGGTTTCGGGAAATTTACGAGCTCCGGGCGGAGCAAATTGGAGAAGACGTGCTTATTCAATGGGAGCGGTTTGGCACAGAGGGGCTGCCGGAAATTGATCAACGGATCGGAAGGTCTTTTGAAGGCCTGCTCGATTTTTTCATCATTCAATATTGCCCCGATCTGAACGGCATCATGTTGCCGCCCGAGATATTAAAATACGAAAAAGCGCAACCCGGCAAGACCGACCTTTGGCAGATGATCCAGGATTTTCTTGATTTTAACCGGGAGCAAGAAGTTTTTCACTTTGATTTTATATCCATGCGCGGCGATCTGCTGGCCAACGCCTGCAAAAACTTCCTTTTTGCAGAGCGGAAAGAGAAAGTGTTTTTCATTTGCGACCTTTCTTTGAAAGGCACTTGCAAGGAAGGTTTTGCCATGACCGACAGGGGCATTTATTGGCGGGCCCCTTTCGATAAATCGCGCCGACTGCTTTACAAAGAAATAAAGGAGTTGAAGCGTCAAAAAGACTGGATCACCATAAACGGGCACTTTTTCACGGCAAACACCTCGCTCAACCTCAAGCTTTTTAAACTTTTAAAGAAACTCCGGGGTTGGCAACAGCCCTTTTCCAAGGCAAAAGAAACGGCGGAAATGCATGCCTGAAACTTTTTTGCCCTCCCTCGCTTTTACTCGCCTTAGCCATTAGCGGCGGCGAGAGGCTACGGCGGGTAAAAAATGCCGGTTGAAACTTTTTGAAAATTTCTAGGGTTTAGGAATTGACTTTTTTAGAAATGGTCTGCTATCTTTGCACCCGCTTTCGAGCGAAATGGAGGTTGTAGCTCAGTTGGTTAGAGCGTCGGTTTGTGGTTCCGAAGGTCGGGGGTTCGAGACCCCTCATCCTCCCAGAGCATAAAAAAACGGTGTCGCGGAAACGTGACACCGTTTTTTTATGCCAATGATCCAGAACGCTTATTTTTGAGGTGCAGTCACAATTCCCTTCAAAAGCACCTTGCTCTCATTTGGATAGGTATTCGCCGTGACTGTAATCGTTTTTTTCTGTTCGGCGCTTTTGCCTTCGGTGTTGAATTTTGCTTTGATCTCACCTGTGCCCCCGGGTGGTATAGGCTCTTCTGGCCACTCAGGAACCGTACAACCGCAGGAAGAGCGGCACTTCAAAATGGTGAGCGGCACCTTTCCGGAGTTGGTAAACTTGAAAACGTGTTCCACAATTTGGCCTTCGTTTACTGTGCCGAAATCAAATTCAGGTTGTTCGAAAGCAATGCGCGCCAGCTGATTGGTGTCGGTGGGCATATTGGCTGTGGCTGGATTGCGAATCAGTTCACTGTTGGGGCCGCCGCTGCGAATTTCCTGCACGCCACTGTCATTTTTACAAGAAGCCCACATCAAGGCGACCATCAAGAGCACAAAGAGGCTGTTTTTCATGAAAAGTTAAGTTTTATTTGAATGAAAGTTCG
>JANMME010000977.1:0-9678 GCA_031373015.1 Saprospiraceae bacterium | reverse complement strand
AGCTTCTCACGTTTCCAAATACCGCGCGGTGACCGCCAAAGGCGAGGTTCAATACCAGATCGTGTTGAATCGCACGCCTTTTTACCCCGAAGGCGGTGGTCAGGTAGGCGATACGGGCTGGATGATTTTTGGTTCAGAAGGAACAGGCCAGGAACGCGTTCGAGTTCTGGACACCAAAAAAGAAAACACCCTCATTTACCACATTGTAGAAAAATTGGCCGAGCAAATAGATGACGAAACGGTTCGCTGCGAAGTGGACGAACCCAAGCGCCGCCTCACCGAAGCCAACCACTCGGCCACACACCTGCTCCACGCCGCGCTCCGCTCCGTACTCGGCACCCATGTCCAGCAAAAAGGCTCCTATCTCGACCACGAGAGCTTGCGTTTTGACTTTCAGCATTTTCAAAAAGTCAGTGATGAAGAGTTGAGGCGCATCGAACGCATTGTGAATCAAAAGATTCGTGAGAACATTGCCTTGGATGAGCGGCGCAACTTGCCCATAGAAGAAGCCAAAAAAATGGGCGCCATGATGCTCTTCGGCGAAAAATATGGCGACTCGGTGCGCATGATCACCTTTGACCCGGCTTACTCGCGCGAACTCTGTGGCGGCTGCCATGTCCAGTTCACCGGCCAAATCGGCTATTTCAAAATCACGACCGAAACAGCCATTGCTGCCGGGGTGCGTCGTATTGAAGCCGTTACAGCCAAAGGGGCGGAAGATTGGGTAAGGGAGCAGGAAGCACGATTGGCAAGTTACCAAACAGCACTTAAAAACCCAAAGGATCCAGTCAAAGCCATAACAGATTTGATTGAAAAGAGAAAAGAATTGGAAAAGCGACGCGACGAACTTTATTTGTGGAAAGCATCCCGTTTTTTGGATGGACTGAAAGGCAAAATGGAGGAATATCAAGGCGTAAATCTAATTGCCCAACTAGTTGATTTGGAGGATACCAATGCGCTAAAGGTTTTGGCTGACAACTTGGAATCATCTATAAAAGATGCTGTTATTGTCTTAGCTAACAATGTGGAAGAAAAGGTACATCTTCTTATTCGTGTGAGCGATACTTTGACCAACAAAGGCATCCATGCTGGAAGAATAGTTCAAGAAATATCTAAGAAATATCTGAACGGAGGGGGCGGAGGCCAGCCGACTTTTGCTACTGGTAGTGGTATTAACAAAGCGGGAGTAAATGCCGCTTTGTCGGCAGTCAAGGACTTTATCCCTAATTCAGAACAATTGATATCACCTAAAATACAAGAGATTTCTGTTAGTTACAGGGTGCCTACCTCAGACTTTACTAAAAACCTAATGGCGAAATTTGCCAAAACACCCTTTGAAGAGCACTATAACCATCCATCATGGAAATATTTTACTAATAAACCTCGTGATGTTCAAAGAAAAGCAATTTTGAAGCAAGGTCGAGCTGATTTCACGCAAGGGGTTCGGGATGTGGATTTTGACTACTCATTGCAACCCTTCGAACTAGTGGATTTATACTGCTACTTTTATATGCAGATGCACTATTCGAGTAGTTTGGCTTTGTTTACTGGCTCGAGATCTTTCATTGAAAAGTTTTTTACGACCGATAAAGATTTGCTTTTTCTCGATTTTGGTTGTGGACCAATGAGTTCTGGGGCAGCGTTCGTGGAATCCCATAACCAGTCAAGTCCTGAATACCCACTTCGGATGCTTTATATCGGTTTCGACATCTCGGAAGATATGATTGCTAAGGCCGAACAAGTAGCAGAAGTGGTAAAGCCACAAGCAGAACAAAGTATCTTTGAATTTGCCTCTGATAATATCCACTTGTACGAACTGATTGACCGGTTTAATGAAACTAAGATTCATGAGCGTAGTGCTATCATAATCAACCTTTGCTACGTGCTGGCTGCGTACTGGTTTGATGATAAAGAAAATTTAGACAAATTTGCAGACATGATTTCAGGGATTTGCGATCGATTTAAAAATCAGAGCATTTGCATCATGTATCAAAACCCTGTACACGAACCTTTCCACCGAAACTGGGAAAAACTAAAACACAAACTCAATGATTTCGGAAGTCTTCGAACTAGGGCTGGAATTATTAATTTTACTTTTGAGGATGTAGTAGGTAGCTGGGAAAAACATCCCAATCCCAACCTTGATGTCCGTTTTGAGTTGTTTTACAACGAAAACATATAGCCATGTACACCCAACCAAGCCTTTTTGATACCACTTCACTTTCACCTTTGGTTCAAAAAAACGCAAGTACTGTGCAAGGGGTGAGGTACGTCCGAAACTTCATCACACCATCTGAGGAAAAAATACTGCTGGCTGCAATTGACTCGGGTAATTGGTTAAACGATTTAAAGCGGCGTGTTCAGCATTATGGCTACAAATATGACTACAAAACACGACGAATTGACCTATGGATGAGAATTGGGAACCTCCCAGATTGGCTGGAAACCTTGGCTTGTAGGCTTCAATCTGAAAGGTTTTTTGAAGAAAAACCAGATCAGGTTATTGTCAACGAATACCTGCCAGGGCAAGGTATCACCCCACATATTGACTGTGAGCCTTGCTTTGCAGATACTGTCGTTTCGCTATCGCTCAATTCAACAGCGGTCATGGAATTTTCGAAAGGGGAAGATAAAATCCCTTATTTCTTAGAACCTCGTAGCATCGTTGCTTTGACAAATGAATCTCGCTATGAATGGAAACACGCTATTCCATCTCGCAAAAAGGATTTGTTCCAAGGGGTCATTTTCCCTAGAAAACGTAGAGTTTCCTTGACTTTTAGAAAGGTTATTTTATGATAACAATGCGCAAGTTAACTGCTTGAATGTTACCACAATCGTCCGCGAACTAGCACAGAAGTTCCTCAAAGGCGGCGGCGGCGGCCAACCGGGTTTTGCTACTGCAGGGGGTACTGAGGCGAGTGGATTGAAGGAAGCGGTGGAAGGGGTACGAGGATATTTGGCATAAAACGATTAGTTTTGTACCATTCAATATATTTCCCATGGGCAATCTACAACAAGCAAAAGAGCTGCTGCACACGATGACTCGCGAAGAAAAAGCACAGTTGCTGCAATGGGTCGCCAGTGAACTGTCCGACATTTTTCCGGGCATTGAAAAAACACCGGGTGTTTGTGGCGGTTCAGCCCGAGTAGCTAGAACGCGCAGTCCGGTGTGGTCATTGGTGCAGGCACGGGAAATGGGCTATTCTGATGAAAGGCTTTTGTACGAATACCCAACCCTTCGAGCGTCGGACTTGCAGAATGTTTGGACCTATTTTGACGCGCATTCTGAAGAAATTAGTACAGAAATTCAAGAAAACGAAATTGATTGAACCAAATGGCCCGATTTTATTCTAATGAAAACTTTGACCGCTTGGTCGTCGAAAAATTACGAGAGACTTTTATTGTTTAACTCCCTCTCCACAAATTCAAAAGCCCTGCGCTCCGCCCAGGAAAATTCCCCGCCTCCCCTTGCTTGAAACCCGCAATGCCCGCCTCCAGAAGACAGTTCTAAGTGAAAAAACGGGTGCTCTTGCGCAATCTCCACCGGGAAACATGCTGGTGTAAGGATCGGGTCGTTCAGCGCACTCACCAGCAAAGTTGGGATGCGCGTACCTGCCACAAAATTCTTGGCCGAGGCTTGTTGGTGGAACTCATCTGCCGATGCAAAGCCGCAAATTGGCGCACTGAAATGCTCGTCAAAATCGTACCAGCGGCGCACCCGTTTTAACCTTGAAACATCGAGCCGGCCAGGAAATTGCCGGGCTTTGTATCGGATTTTCTTTTTTAAAAATCTCAAAAAGCGGGTTTTATAAACCCAATTGCTCCAGCGATCAAGCACATCGCTACCAGCCCGGATGTCGCAAGGCGCAGAAAAAGCTACGGCAGCCTTAACCTGAGGCGGGAGATTATCGCCGCCGGTGCCAACGTACTTTAAGGTGATGTTGCCGCCCATGCTGTAGCCCACAAGCGCAACGGTTTCATATCTGCCAGTAGCGAGCGCATGGTTTACTACGGTTGATATGTCCTCCGTGTCTCCGTGATGGTACATTCTGAATTTTCGGTTCATCTCACCGGAACAGGAGCGACAGTTCCAGGCCAGCGCATCCCAGCCGTTTTGCGCGAAAAACTTGACTGTTCCAAGTGCGTATTGCGTTTTTGAGCTGCCTTCCAAGCCATGAGAAACGATCACCAACCGACTACTAGGAACAGATCCGCGCACCCAATCAAGATCAAGGAAATCCCCATCGGCGGTTTCAATTCTTTCCCTTTGATAATCAACGCCTTTTACCCGTCGGAAAAGCCCGGGGATCATGGATTGCAAATGGCCGCCACGTTGCAAAAAAGGCGCGCCTGGGTAAGAAGAGTGGGGAATAAGCGGCATATTCGGACAGGTATTTTGATTCGATACGTGTTTTTTTTTGACAGGATCTACAGGATGAACAGGATTATTTTGTCGGCAAAGCCGACAATTCGATGTCATGCATCCTGTTTATCCTGTAAATCCTGTCAAAAAAACCAAACCCCTGTCAAAAGATCAAGCTCAGCCCCGTCCGCAAATTCACGGCAGGGTTGCCTTTGACCGAGAAAGCATTGAGCAAATTGTCGGAAGCGAAATAGAGCTGTACCGGGCCAGGCTTGAAGGCGACGTGGAAACCTACATTGGCTGCAGAACGCTCGTTCACGCTATACATGGCGCCAAGCGACATCCATTTGAGTAGTTGCCAGCGGGCGCTTGCACCAACGGCGACTGTGGCTTTTTCGTCAGCACGTTTTTCCATATAGGCGCCCAGGCCGACCGACCAGCGTTTGCTCAGTTCAAAAGTTCCACCAGCGTAGGCACGCAAGGGAAGGGTCGTCTCAAATTTTTGGGCTGTTTTTTGGAAATTGAAAATGTCGTTCAGCGTGTCAAGTTTGGTGGAAAAATCAATGCTGTCTGAGCCGTTGATGATGTCCGCGCCAGGAAGCGTAACGCCATCGTATTGGTATTCGCCCTGACTGATAAAATAGTTCGCGCGCTCCTTCCACTTGATTTTACCGCCGAGATCAAGCAAGGCGAGATCCAATGTAACCTTTTCGTTTACTTTGTATTGCACGCCCAGATCAAATGCGATACCTGTGTTGCTTGAAAAAGCCTTGCCCCTCAATTCGCCTAATTTGAAGTCAAAACCCAATCCGGAAGTATCAATAGCCGAAAGAATGGAAGAGGCGTGGAAAGCAAAATCAGTGGCGAGCGAGAGTTGGTAAATGTCGTCGCTGGTGGTGACGGTAGCTTTGCGGTGCGCATCGTCGGTGCGTAGTGCGCTTACGCCAGTGAGGTATTTGGCACGGAAGCCAAGATTAAGCTTGCCAAAGCCTTTTGCCAAGCCCACGCTCCACTCGTTCCAATCAGCAATATCGGTCTGCAGAGCAATGTCCACCGTTTGTCCGACGTATTGGGCGTTGCCATCCCAGATAAGGGCGGGCAACGTCTTTGGGTAAGTTATAGAGCCACTGAACCGGTTGCCGTGCCCGACTTGAAGCCAAATTTTGCCAGGCAAGCGAAAACCCAGCGACACAGTCTCGATGCGCTGGTCAAAGTGTACGGTGTTGCTGGGGTCGAGTTTGGAGAGCGCATTGGAAAAGTCAATGACCCTGCGGTCGCCGCTTTTCACAAAAATATCATTGTACGAAATATCGCCCGAATGCGCCGCATCCAACCCGATGCCCGGCAAGCCTATGGCTAGGGCTTTATTTTCGGGGAAAAACGCAGGGTTGGTAGAAGTGCTGTGCCACAGGTCTGGCATGGAGTGCAGCATGAGTTCTTGCTGCGCAGAAAGTTGGAGGCTGAAGAGGAGTGCCAAGATTAAACTTCCCGAAAGTTTGATCCCGAAGAAATCAGGATCGGGAAGTTGGGGCACTCTAGAAATCTTGATTTTCAATGAAATATCTTTAAAAAGCATGAACATTCTTGTTTGAAAAAGGTAGCGCGAAATTCATTTCGCTAAAATGGTAGGGCGAAATTCATTTCGCCAAAAAAGGCCAGTCTAATTTCCTACAACCGCTTCTTCACCTTAATCCCCATTTTCACCACGATTTTATCGGTAGCCAGCAGTTTGACAAAGGTGTTGCCACCATCGGCAGTGGTGAACGAGGTTTTGAGAAATGCATCTTTCGCCGCGCGGATGCGATCGAATCGCGCTGCCGACATCGGGATAAACTCCTCGGTACGCGTGATACCTGTGGCGATACCGTCATTATTAATGGGGGCAGCCCGGATAATTTCTTTTGGCCCGCCCAGGAAGAGCGAATCAATGTTGTTTTGTGCCGCATCGCGGAAAAAAACCTGGATGTTAGACGAAACGGGCGTTCCGTTTTCCGTGACAAGTTTGAACTCCACATCCTCAATGTTGGCGGAATCGAGACTGCCGAAATCGCCAAAATCAAGGTTCATCGTTTGCTCAGCCCCAAAGTTCTTGATTGAGCCTTCGAGCAGGAGTTCCACCCTGAGTTGTAGGCTAATAACACTCTCGTCGGTAATAAAGCCGATGAGGCTGGGGTCGAGTTCGGCATTGCTCAGGCCATTCACTTCGTATATGAGTCGTGTTGGCTGACTGTTAAAAATTTCGGCAATATTGGAGTTTGTCTCATCCAGCGTAATGTCGGTAAACTTCGATTGACCCTGTTCATGTAATAACCAGGAAGGGTAAGCAAAGTCCACATAATCGAAGCTATCGTGCTGAAAAACAGTGCTTATGAGCGGTATTTCTTCATTATTTTGTCCAATAAAGCTGAGGTACTTGATTACCCCTCGTGTCGGGAAACCCCACGAATTGTTGATACGCATCGTCACTTTTGGGCTTTTAACTTTCAAGTCTCCCTTGAGGTCTGTCTGGTTGATGTCAATCTCAATGGTATCGCGGGTAAGTGCGTAGTATTGATAGCCCCAATAACCTTCTACATAAGAAAACTTGAGGTATTGGGGAACTACAACAACATCTGATCCTAGAATCCCGAGATTTGGTACGTTAATCCGGACGCCATCGGGGCGATAGGCAAAGTATCTAAAGTGTAGGCTATCATCGGCTGATTCCAGATGGTATCCCGCTAGATCAATCACCCCGGAGAACCAATCGCCCCCAGGAGCAATCACAAAAGGAACTTTAAATGGCACCCCCTGATAACTCATCTCAGTTACCTCGAAATAACCGGTAAGGTTATCTGGAGTACTATTTTTCATCCTAAAAGCGATGCCTCCTTCTTTCAAATCGGCTTTTTGAATCGTCACACCTTCCGGCCCTTTAATTGGGTTGGGCACTAAAGAATCGTACATCGGTATGGGAACGAGTGTATCCAAAAAATTGAAAATGTCGCTTGCCTTCTTTTCCGCCACGTCACCCGAGTAGAAAAGCGTCATGGTGTTGTCTGCGTTGATGAAAATTGTATCGTCAGAAAGGCTGTCGCTCTGAAGATTGAACAGCAAGTCTTTCAACAGCAACTCGGTGGTAAAAAGCGGGAAAGCAAACTCGGCACTGTGATCAGCAAGTTCGAGATTTTCAAAGTCGGACTTTTTGCAAGCCGACCAAAGTGCGATGCCCATGGTGATGGCAAGGGCGAGGGGGAGAGAAAGTCGTTGGTGCATATCAGTTAGGGAAGTGAGCAAAATTGTTCTCCTTTAGGACACAAATTTTCACAAAATGTTCTTGAAAATCAATCTTTTAGACTTTTGTGCGCTTTGTTTCAATGCTTAGGAGTACATGAAGTAAGGCACAAAAATACTCAAGAAAGCCTGTTCTTGTAGTCCCGATACGCGAAGCGTCGCGCAATATCCAAACTTTGCGTATGATCAGAGGGTGGCGAAACTTGGACTGACCACTTCTATTTTGAGGTTTTGGATATATTTTTATTATCTTTGATTACCGAAACCTGAAATCAATGATAAACGAATGTTACTCCTACTCATCGCATAACAACGGCAAACTCTACTTTTTTCAAAGTTTGGGAGTCAAAGGGACAATTGTTAAAGTGGTTAAATTTTCCCAAATCGCTCCCCTCCGCTTCAACCTCGGATTGGCAGATTTTGAAAAAGGGAAATTGGCTGAAAATGTAAAAGAAAAAAACTTGAACAATGACAAACAACGCCACTCCTACCGGATATCTTGGCAGCATTTCTGAGTCAAATAAAAGACTTTTTCCAAAAGCGATTCAAGAGGCTTTTGATTTCATGGAAGCCAACCCTGAGGCTGCATTTTTTGAAGCAAAAAACACTGCTGCTCAGTGGCAGTATGATAAAAATATCGCTTGCCAAACCCTTCAAGAATTAGACTCGCACTGTTCGCTCAAAGATGCACTAACAATAGTCCTCGGCAAACTTCCCAATGATCGAAATGATGAATATGTGAGGGGCTTCGTTCAGTGGTTTATCACCGAATTTGAAACATCTTTTGTTGAAGCCAAAGATTTTGCTGGTTAAACGCTCTCAAGAAAGCCGATTACGGTAGTCCCGATACCCGAAGCGTCGCGCAATATCCAATTTGCCGTCGGGCCGGAGGATGGCGATGCTGGGGTGCGTCACGCCGTTGAACGTCGAGGTTTTCACCATGGTGTAGTGAATCATGTCTTCAAACACTATTTTTTGACCGATTTTCAAGGGCTTGTCAAATGAGTATGCTTCCATAAAATCGCCGCTCAGGCAACTCACGCCGCCGAGACGAAACACGTTTTTGTCACCTTTTTCCACATTTTCCTTTGCGTCCCGTACCCTAGGTCTGTATGGCATCTCCAAAGTGTCGGGCATGTGGGCCGTGAACGACACATCGAGGATGGCCGTGCGAATGCCGCCGTTTTTCACAATGTCAAGCACGGTAGACACCAGCACACCCGTTTCCCAGGCAAATGCGCTGCCTGGCTCCAGGATGACCTGCAGCTGCGGCCAACGCTTTCGAAAGGCTTTCAATACAGAGATCAAATGCGCCACATCGTAATCTTCGCGGGTCATGAGGTGCCCACCGCCAAAATTGACCCAGCGCAGTTGCGGCAAGAAACCTCCGAATTGTTTTTCAAAATGCTCGAGCACTTTTTCCAGATCGTGGCTCGTGCTTTCGCACAGTACATGGAAGTGCAAGCCTTCTATCCCCTCGGGTAATTTTCCTTTGAAATTTTCCACAGGCTCACCCAAACGAGAGCCCGGCGAGGCAGGGTTGTACAAGGCCGTGCCTACGGGCGACCAACCGGGATTTACCCGAATGCCGGGGCTGACTTTTTCCACATAATTCAGCACACGCTTCTGATATTTCCGCCACTGCGCAATCGAATTGAAGGTGATATGGCTCGAATAATGCAGAATTTTGCCAAATTCTCGTGGAATGTAAGCCACCGCATAAGTATGCGATTCGGTGTGCATCTCCTCATAACACAGCCGCGCTTCGTGGAGCGAAGAGGCCGTGGCCCCACTCACATATTCACGCACAATGGGGAACGCGCTCCACATGGCAAAGCCCTTGAATGCCAGGATGATCTGCACCCCGGCTTCTTTTTGCACACGGTCAATAATCTCCAGATTCTTGCGCAACCGCGACTCTTCAAGTACAAAGCAGGGCGAGGGTATTTTTTTGATGTCCATTATTTTAAGATTCTCTGTTTTGTGGGTAATATTCTTTGCCTCAAAATGGAATGATGGGCCACGGATGACACGGATGAGAC
>JANMME010000968.1:0-2419 GCA_031373015.1 Saprospiraceae bacterium | reverse complement strand
GGAGGAGAATGCCCAGGTTTCCTATGAAAAGGGGCCGGGATGGTCTACATACGCGATTATGATCTTGTTGGCTTTGCTTTCTGGCTTCTCCAAGGTGCAGGCGGTTACGCTCCCGCTCTCGATGCTGGCCCTGGACTTTTGGTTTCGCAGGCCTTTGAATTTTAAACTGATTTTGGAAAAAACACCTTTCTGGTTGATTTCCTTACTGATCGGTCTTATCAACGTGCATACGCTGCGGGTGCAAGGATCTACCGACGATTCCATTACTAATTTCAACTTTCTGGATCGCTTGTGCATTGGTGCCTTCTCGTTTTGCACCTATATCTACAAAGTTGTTTTCCCTTGGCCAATGTCGCCGCTGTACGCCTATCCAAAGTATTTGCCTTGGACGGTGTATGCTGCTCCGCTAGGCTTTTTTGCGGCCTGTGTAGCCATGTGGTGGGCTTGGAAAAAAGGACTGCGGATGTGGGTGTTCGGGGCGGCCTTTTTCTTTTTCAATGTGATGTTCCTGCTCCAGATTTTCGCTGCAGGGCAGGGCTTTTTGGCCGACCGATTCACTTATGTGGCATATTTTGGCTTTTTCGCGATAGCGGCATATTATGTGGATGTTTTTTCAAAAAGGGAAAACACCAAGAGTGCAGTTCCTGTCGCAGTGGGGATCGCTGCCTTGGTCTATGGGATCTGGACCTTTCGGCAAGTTGGTATCTGGAAAGACGGCTACACGCTTTGGACGCACGTGATATCTCTTGATGAGGGCGAAAAAGAGCGGAGCTCGCTGCCGTTCTGGAACCGGGGGCAATACCTGCGCAACGACCGCGGCGATTATGAAGCTGCGCTTAAAGATTACACCCGGGCCGTGGAAATGGAGCCGAGCAATCCTGAGCTTTTAAACAGCCGGGGCAAGACTTATTTTGACATGGTGGGTTCCGGAAAATACAAAACCCAGGAAAAAACGCTGCTCGAAAAAGCGCTCAAAGACTACACCGAGGCGCTCTCGAAACCAAAGATCACCCCTAAATCAAAAAGCGAGGCACTTAGCAACCGAGGAGCGGCTTACGGCATGGCTGGGATGAATCAGGAAAGCATCCGCGACATTTCGGAGTCAATACTGTTAGATTCGACCAACAAAAACGCCTACGCCAACCGCTCCATCGCTTACCTCAACACGGGACAATACGAAAAAGCGCTCAACGATTATAAGCAATACCTCAAGTTCGAGCCCAACAATGCCAACTTTTGGTACGAGAGCGGCATGGTGAACCGTGTGTTAAAGCGCAACGAAGAGGCGGTGAAAGTGCTCGACCATGCGCTGCAACTCAATCCAAAACTCAGTGTTGCGTACCTCGAACGCGCCCGCGCCAAGGCCCAGGCGGGCGACAAAGCCGGTGCGCAACTAGACTACCAAAAAGCCCAACAAATGGGCGTGAAATTGGAGGCGATGGATGGGCAGTTAATGGGTGGCGGGCAGTAAAATTAAAATAAACCGCAAAATAGGAAAACCGGAGAACCGCAAAATGCAAAA
This sequence comes from Saprospiraceae bacterium, assembly GCA_031373015.1. Classification (GTDB taxonomy): domain Bacteria; phylum Bacteroidota; class Bacteroidia; order Chitinophagales; family Saprospiraceae; genus M3007. The sequence continues at coordinate 897 of JANMME010000968.1, read as the reverse complement.
CTAAATAAACCGGAAAATGTAAAACCGGAAAATTTAAAATGTAAAACTAAGAGGGGTAGGTTCCTGCTTAGAAATAGATTGGTACAAAAATCTAAGACCGGATTTGTAAAACCTCAAAATCGAGACGGCAGTATTTCCCTCTTAGTTTTATATTTTCCTGTTCTCCTGTTTTACATTTTGCGGTTTATTTAGTTTTATATTTTCCTGTTCTCCTGTTTTGCGGTTTTGCGGTTTATTTTCATTTCCGCCCGCCGGGCCGCTTCTCGGACTTTAAGATTATACCAGCGTTTGCCCAAGAAACGGTTCATCAGGCGATCCACAGCGTAGTTTTTGGTGCTGTTCACTAGCCCCTTAACACGGCTGAAATTCGAGTCGAAGGCGCGCAGGCTCATGGAGTACCCGCCGTCCGTGTATTCGATATAGTGCCAAGTGCCGCGCGGGATGAACAGTGTTTCACCCGGCATGAGTATCACTTCCTGCCCTTTTACCTGCTGGAGAGCCGGATGTTTTTCGTAATCTGGCTTCAACACGTTTACATGGCTGGCCACCGTGAAGGGCAGGCGATACAATTGGCGGCTTTGGTCGGGCGGGAAAAGCAATACCCGTTTGCGCCCATGAAGTTGCGTGAGGAAAACATGGCTCATGTCCACATCATAATGGAGCGACACCCGGGAGCCTTCGCAGCCAAAAAAGAAGAATGGCACTTCATCTACAAAGCCGTCCATAATGGTATGCACCTCAAAATCTTGGCGCAGTTCGGGGGCTTTCCAAAAAATATTCCAGGCAAAAATGCGCAGGTCAGATGGCCCCGATTCGAGGATTTCCAAGTACTCGCGAAACGTGATCTCCATATCCGCCGCGAGGTAGCCTTTTCCAGGACGAGAGAAATTATTCGAC
>JANMME010000937.1:0-8988 GCA_031373015.1 Saprospiraceae bacterium | reverse complement strand
GCGATCTCCAACCATTCGTCCACGATCTCGCAGAGTTGGAAAACCTCCGAGGTCTCCGCCTCCCGTGGCGTAGGGCTGCTTATTGGCTGCTGATTTTCACTGCGGCCCTGTCTTGCAGCGACCCTATAAAGGAAACACGCCAAGTATTCACACAAGATGACGTGGCGGTGGAAGTCGGGCAAGATGTAGAAATACTCTATTCTGACAGCGCAGTGGTTCGTGTACGTGTAACGGGCCCTGTGCTGCATAACCATTCGGGCCGAGAAAAGCCGCGACAAGAATTTCCAGAAGGGATAAAAATGGATTTTCTTATGCCTGACTTCTCGGTTCGCAGCGTACTGACCGCAAAAATGGCCACGAGATACCAGGAAGAGGGTAAAATAATTGCACGGGATAGTGTCGTGTTGACTACGATAAAACAGGAAAAACTAGAAACAGAGGAACTTATCTGGGACGAAAAAACGGCCAAAATCCATACCGACAAATTTGTAAAAGTGACCCAACCTGGCGAAGTCATCTATGGTTTTGGCCTGGAAGCTGAGCAAGATTTTTCTTACTGGAAAATCTTGGTGCCAAAAGGACGAATCAAAGTCGAACAACTCAACGAGGTAGTAAAATAACCTATGGATATCCCCTTTACAAAACGAATATTAGAATGGGCCTCCGTCCTGCGAATCGGAAGCCATACATTTTTGGCTACCTTGTTTTTGACCGCTTTGACCTTGGCGACAACCTGGGCTTTGTTGCCCTTTTTTAGCTTTGTCTTTGGCTCGGGCTGGATTGCAAGTGCTGTAGTAGCGACACTGCTTTTTGGGGCCTTGATGTTGTTCAAAAATTTGATATTCAAAAGCGTTTACAAAAATGCACACCTTGATGGCGAAGCCGCATTGCTCGAATATCTCGTACAACAAAACCATTCTGGCCTGCCCGGAGAGGAAGAGGTAGAAATGGAATTGCTGGAAAATGCGCTCCATCTCAAACAGGTGCGGGCACACGATTGCATGGCCCCCCGACCTGAAATCATTCACATTGATGTGGGGGCGTCGGTGGCTGAATTGCGCGAACTATTTGTAGAAAGCAGCCTTTCGCGCATCCTCGTCACACAAGGCGGCGATGTGGATAAGGTGCTCGGGTACGTGCACGTCCAACAACTTTTTTCTCACCCAAAGGATATTCAGAGCATCGTGATGCCCATCACATTTGTACCAGAGAGCATACAGGCCAACGATTTGCTGAGCAAATTCATCAAAAACCGCACAAACATAGCTTGCGTGGTGGACGAATATGGTGGTATCGCCGGCTTGGTAACCCTTGAAGATGCACTTGAACAACTCTTCGGAAAGATTGACGACGAGCACGACCAGGAAGAATTTATAGAAGCACAGGTGACTGACCATGAGTTTATCTTTTCTGGCCGACTCGACGTACAATACCTCAACGATAAGTATCCCGCGCTCAACTTGCCCACGGGCGACTACAACACACTTTCCGGCTACCTCGTCACCGCCACACAAACTATACCTGAACAAGGCCTTAGGCTCGAATTGGATGGCAAAACCTTTGTGCTGGAATTGGTGAGCAACCGAAAAATCGAAACGATTCGGGTGATTTTGGAATAGTTTAGGGTTTAGAATGTTTAGGGTTTAGGGGGCTCCGCTCAACGATTTCGTCCTAAACCCTAAACCCTAAACATTCTAAACCCTAAACCCTAAACATTCTAAACCCTAAACTCCCAAAAAGCGAAAGGCCCCCCACGGTTGGGAAGCCTTTACACATTCAAACTTGCAGCGTAAATATTTTTGTGTTTGCCTGCTAGGCGAGTTTGTCCACGTCTCGGATTAAGATGCTGTTTCGATTAAAATAAATGAGGTTGGAGCGCTTGAGTTCGTTGAAAACAGAGGTTACGGTTTGGCGGCTGGTGCCCGTGAGGCTGGCAATTTCTTGCTGTGTAAGATGGTGTTTCACCAAAGTCTCGAAACCTACCCGACGGCCTTCGCGGGTAGCCGTTTCGAGTAAAAACTCGATGATGCGTTCGCGGGCGTCTTTCACGACCAGATTGGCAAGCCGTTCTTCCACCCGTTGGAGGCGTTGTGAAATATGTTGCATACAAGCAAACATGAGCCGTTGGTTGTCCTGCATCAGTTTGTGAAAATCAACCAACTTAATGGCCAGGTACTCGGCCCCGTCGTGCAGGCTTTGGGCAAATTCGCTGCGCATTTGTTCGCCTGCAAGCGCCAAATCGCCAAACAGTGTATCTGGGGCAATCAATTCCTTAATAATCTCCCGACCTTCGCTGGAAAATGTGCCCGTTTTTACACGGCCTTTTACCAAAAAGTAGAGCTGTTCCGCGGCTTCATCCGGTACAAAGACGAAATGGTAGCGCGGGGCCGTGCGGAATTGTGCACAGTCGGCGAGATGCGATAGCTCCATTTCGTTCAGAGAAACGAACATGGGCAGTTTTTTGAGGAAATCAATTTTCGCGTTCTTGTCCATGAGCAGCAGATTTTGTGTTGATTAATACAAATTACAGCACAAAAGTAGGCGGGGAATGGATTTACAAAAAGGACAAATTTTAAGGTTTGTCGGAGTTTTAATTTTAAAAAACATTACCTAAAAAATTGAAAATCAAAAACTTAGTATCAAACATTGTTATAAACAAAAACTGGCACTCTTTTGGCCCATAAGCTTTAGCCTGTTACTTAATCTCTTGCAGCTAGAGGCTGTTGCCCAAACCGATTTTTCCATGAACATTAAACACATACTTCCATTTTTGGCACTTTTGCTGCCGTTTGCTGCACGGACACAGTGCAACAATCCAATCATCCTCAATGGCGTGACGGTGTCTAACACGCAATGCGGTGCATCCACGGGCACCATCCTCATTACCCCGGGAGGCGGGATCGGGCTGTTTAATTTTGAATGGACCCCGCCGGTATCGAATTCCAATCTTGCCGTTAATCTCGCGGCAGGCAGCTACAACGTCCACATCGTAAGGGCAAATAACCCAAATTGCACCTTAGACACCCTCATAGTAGTCAACAACAGCAACGGTCCGCAGGTACAAGCCACAATCAGCCCCGCCCAATGCCTGGCCTCCAACGGCGCCATCTCTCTCACGCCAACCAATTTATTGTTTAACTGGAGCAACGGCAGTTCAGGCCCTACCGTGACCGGATTGGCGAGCAAAAACTATTATGTGACGGTCACAAACCCCAATACAGGATGCTATTCCATCTTCAAATACTTTGTCCCGAAAAACCTCAATAGCCTGGCCGTGAATACTTTGGTGCAGGAAAATGCCAAATGCGGCCTGAACAACGGCAAAGCCCAAGTGATCGTGACAGGAGGCTCCGGGCAATATTCGTACAACCCCGGCCCTGGCCCGCAATACAATAACCTGGCACCAGGTAATTACAATGTGCAGGTGTCTGACAATGCAACGGGGTGTTTTGGTTCGACCAATTTTACCATTCAGGATTTGCAGGTAACCGGGACGGTCAGTATTACGCCCCACAACGTGCGATGTTCTGGCCAGGCGACAGGTTCTGTAGAATTTTCCGTGACACCCGGGCAAAATTTTGAACTCCCATATATTTTTACCTTGAAAGATCCGGGCGGCACCAGCTACTCACCCGGCAGTTTGCCCGCCGGCAATTTCAACCTGCAAATCGCAGACGCAGACGGCTGCAAATTGCCGCCCCAAAGTTTTTCCATCAGCGAGCCGCCCGCTTTTAACCCTCAGGTGCAAACGACTCCGGAAACCTGTGTTGCAGGAGGTAAGATCACCCTTTCCCTTACTGGCGGCAATGGCGCACCATACATTGTAAATTGGGCAGACTTACCGGGTGATGACAACCCCGAGGATCGGATAAACCTTCGTGCCGGGCGCTATTCCGCCATGGTTTTTGACTCTCTTTTTTGCGCTTATCGCATTGATACAGTGTTGGTTGCGCCCAATTGTAACAACTCGACCCTTGCGCACATGGTATTGGGGGTCAACACAACCGACTTCTTTTGTGTGCCCCAGCCGGTTGGTCTCGCACCAGGTGCAACTACGTTCAGCATCCTGGGCGGAGGCCCCACTGGAAATTCTGCTTATGGCAGTTGGTCGCTAAACTCGAGCGGCTGCTTGGCCTATACGGCCGGCCCCACCCCGGGTTTCGTCGTGGACACGATTTGCATTATCTCCAAAGCGCCACAGATTGGGCTGAAAGACACCATCTGTGTCATTGTCAGTATCGCGCAGCAACAGCCCAGCAAGCAATCGGTGTTCTTTTCCGTACAAGTGAACAACTCAGCTACAGCCTGTGGTTCGATACCTACCTCGTTTTCCACTACATACATCCTTCAGTTGGGCAGGCCAGGCTTGAGTGGCACCAGCGATGCTTACGGCATATATCTTATTGACAACGCAAGTGCCTGCCTTGCCTTTTTTGCCAACAATGCACCAGGGTTCAATGTAGATGAAATCCGGGTTGCAGCGTTCGATACCCTTGCCGACAAATGCCACATCATTTCGTATTTCCCCACGGTGCTGCCCTATAATGATTGCTCCAGTGCCATTGACCTTGCCGACACGCTCCATTTTATCACCACGGGTTGCGGCGGGGGTGTCTTGGGCTGTGTGCCCATTCCTTATGATGACATCGTAAACTACACGATTATTGACAATGGAGCACTCTATACCGCAGGCTATTCTGGTTGCGGCACAGACAGCATACTGAGCTATAGCGTGACCGTGCTACCCACGGGTGGCGGCCCGTACGAACTCACAGAATGGAAAATAAACGGACAGACCTACACGGGCAATTTCCTGACTTTCAATGGTTTGGTAGATTTAATGAACCTGCTTGACCCATCGCTCCAAAGCTGGAAAGCGCAAGGTGTAGGTTTTATCCGGGGCGGAAATCTTGCAAATACCTACGGGCCGTTAAAAATAAAATCGGCGGGAGGGACTTCAGCGGTTTACAGCCCTTCTGCGCTATTGGTGCCCCTTGGGACGCAAATGCGATTTGCGCCTGGTATCCACAAGGTCCTTTTCCGAAACGTTCAGACGGCCTGCTCGGATACCGTGATAGTTGATGCAGTTTGTTTTGACTGTGCGCCCATCCATAGTTATCCTTTGGATGCCTTTGGCGGTGTAAAATGGAATGCCACTTCTTGCACATCCGATACGATTTTTTGTACCAACATCCTCAATATTGAATTGGGCCAACACATCGTCACGGACAACGGCCAGCCTTTCAACAACTTCACTTTGTGCGGAAATTTTGTGGGCATGAACCTGGACACAGGTTTGCACCAACTTCATTTTCGGAATACCATCACCACTTGCGAGTGGAACGTGCGTTTTTATCTTGAATGCAAAAATGTGCTGAACGAGCAAACCATCCCCGTCAGCGTTCCTTTGGGAAGTACGGTCAATGTTTGCCTCGACACAAGTTTTATTGCCAGCCCTGTCACCAGCATCACCAACATCTGCGAAGACGAGGGTAGCGATATCATTGGCTATTCCTTCAATATACCCCAGTGGTGCGTTCAAATAACGGGGCAAAACCTGGGCGCCGACACCTTATGTGTCCAGCTTTGCAACGACGACGGCGAATGCGCGGATTATATCCTGCTGGTCAATGTTTCTGCCACCCCTTCCGATAGCTTGCTGGCCGTGCCGGATGCCGTGTTTACCGTCAAAAATGAGCCCCTGGATTTTAACATCATTGCCAACGACATTGTGGGGGGCATTGTGGGAAATTTTGGCGGTCTGACGGAGGTGAAATTCTTAAGCGATCCCACACTCGGCGCTTTCACTTACAATGCATCCAATGGAACGGTGTCCTATACACCCGAACAGGGCAAATGCGGGGTAGATTCCTTTACTTACCGGATTGCCGATGGCATGGGGCAACAGTCCATCGCCACGATAAAAGTGACCATTTCTTGCGATAAAATATTGGTGTTCAAAGGCATTTCGCCCAACGGCGACGGGCGCAACGACACATGGCATATCATCGGCATCGAGCAATTCCCCGACAATACTGTGCAGGTGTTCAACCGATGGGGAAACCTTGTTTTTGAGCAAAAATCTTACACAAACACAGCCGCCTGGAACGGTCAATGGAATGAAAAAGACCTGCCAGATGGCACCTATTTTTACCTGATAGAATTGGGTGGGAATGCGGGGAAATTGAGCGGGTGGTTGGAGATTTTGAGGTGATGTTAAGTCATTGGGGTCATTGGTCGTCATTAGGGTCATTGATCGTCATTGGGGTCATTGGTCGTCATTTGCCAAGCCTTATCAACCTAATGACGATCAATGACGACCAATGACCCCAATGACCTTAATGACGACCAATGACGACCAATGACCCCAATGACGACCAATGACGATCAACAGGCTGGCCTTTTCCCCAGTGCATCTTGGATAACTTTCAAAACCTGATCCCGTTCTGCCCCCTCCAAAGGCAAGCGCGGCGCCCGGACGTGTTCCGTGCCGAGCCCTGTGGCAACCTCGGCCAGTTTAATGTACTGCACCAGTTTGGGGTGAATATCCAATTCCAGCAGCGGCAAAAACCACTGGTAAAGTCGGCGGGCTTCTTCTATTCGACCTGCCTTGGCATGGCGGTAAATCGCCACCGTTTCGCGCGGAAAAGCATCTACGAGACCCGCTACCCAGCCGTGTGCGCCGAGCAGCAAACTTTCAAGGGCGAGCGTGTCTACCCCACAAAGAATTTTAAACCTGTCGCCGAACCGGTTGAGCATCCGGGTCACGTTGCTCACATCACGGGTGCTTTCTTTTACTGCCTGGATGGTAGGCCAATTGGTCATGGTGTCAAACATTTCGAGTGTTACCAGGATTTTGTAGTCTACCGGGTTGTTGTAGATCATGATCGGGAGTGGCGTAGCCTCAGCCACTGCGTGGAAGTAGGCGAGTGTTTCCCGGTCGTCGGCTTTGTAGCGCATGGGCGGAAGGAGCATAAGCCCGCTGGCCCCGCAACGCTCGGCTTCTTGAGCGGTTGATACTGCGGCGCGGGTGGTCTGCTCGGCGATGTTCATCACCACTGGAACGCGCCCGTTGGCTTTCTCGACGCAGAAGCGCACGAGCTCATACTTTTCTTCATTGAGTAGGCTGCTGGCTTCCCCGAGGGTACCGCCCAATACGAGGCCATCCGCACCGGCGGCGATTTGAGCCTCCATGTTTTTTTCAAACATTTGGAAATCAAGCGAATCTGATTTGGTGAAGGGGGTCGTAAGGGCGGGGTAAACGCCGTGCCAGAGAATTTGCATGGCGCGAAGGTATTAAAGCCTTCAAAAAAAGTCGAGCTTCTGCTTACTTTTGCCCGCCCGTTTTTGAATTCCTTTCTACAATAAATTGACTTTCAAAACTTGCCTGAATTACCATTTAACACTTATCACTTACCACTAAAGAAATGTCCAAAGTCCTCATCATTGGCGCAGGCGGCGTAGGTCGCGTAGTTGCCTACAAATGCGCCCAGCACCGCGACGTGTTTGGCGAAATCATGCTCGCTTCGCGCACCAAATCAAAATGCGACACCATTGCCGATGCCATTCACACGGCGTACGGCGGTAAAAAAATAGAAACTGCCCGCGTTGATGCCGACAATGTGGCGGAAACCGTGGCACTCATCCGCCAATTTCAGCCTGACTTGCTTATCAACGTCGCACTGCCGTATCAAGACCTCCCGCTCATGGATGCTTGTCTCGAAACGGGCACAAACTACATGGATACAGCCAATTACGAACCGAAGGATGTAGCCAAGTTCGAGTATTCCTGGCAATGGGCCTATCAGGACCGTTTCCGCGAAAAAGGCATCATGGCATTGCTGGGGTGTGGTTTCGATCCGGGTGTAACTTCGGTGTACACCGCTTATGCAGCCAAGCACTACTTCGATGAAATCCATGAACTCGACATCGTGGACGCAAACGCGGGCAACCACGGCAAGGCGTTCGCCACAAACTTCAACCCCGAGATCAACATCCGCGAGGTGACGCAAAAAGGCCGCTACTGGCAAGATGGTAAATGGATCGAGACCGAGCCGCACGAAATCTGGAAAGACATTGACTACCCGGAGATCGGACCCAAGCGCTCCTACCTCATCTATCATGAGGAACTGGAAAGCCTTGTGAAAAACTTCCCTACCCTACGCCGTGCGCGGTTCTGGATGACTTTTGGACAAGAATATCTGACACACCTTCGCGTCATCCAGAACATCGGCATGGCAGGCATTGAACCCATCAAATTCAATGGCATGGACATTATTCCCCTTGAATTTTTGAAGGCCGTGCTGCCAGCGCCAGAAGATTTGGGTGAAAATTACACAGGATTCACCAGCATCGGTTGTCGCATCAAAGGCATGAAAGACGGAAAGGAACGTACCTATTACGTTTGGAACAATTGCTCCCACGTAGCAGCCTATAAAGAGACTGGTACACAGGCGGTTAGCTATACCACCGGAGTGCCTGCTATGATCGGCGCCCGCATGATTTTAGAAGGCAAATGGGCGGGCAAAGGCGTTTTCAACGTGGAAGAAATGAACCCCGACCCATTTATGGAACGGCTCAACGCCGACGGATTGCCTTGGCACGAAAAGGTGGATATTGATTTGGAAATGGACTAGTGTAGGTCGAACTTCAGTTCGACAATAAACCCCTCCCAAGCGGCGATGTGCATTCCAGCGCGTCGCCGTTTTTTTTCTATTTCATCCACAAAAAAGCGGCCTCCAAACTTTCGCTTGGAAGCCGCTTACTGTTGATTGATTTCGATCTATTTATCTGCTGTTAATCACTTCTTTGCCCGTGCTGCGCGTGCTTTGGCCAAGGCATCCTCGCGGCTTAGCTTGGGCGCATTCGGATCTTTTTTAGGCTTAGTTGCAACGTCTGGGGCCTCAAAGATGGCGCCGGTTGGGCCGTAGTGGACTGCGGCCTGCACACCGAAGATACCGTGGCTGCCTGGCGCGCGCTGTTTGAATC
>JANMME010000905.1:0-4401 GCA_031373015.1 Saprospiraceae bacterium | reverse complement strand
GGATGCAACCATGCCCGCGCACAAACACGGCATGAATACCGTGCCCATGGTGCAACCCGGCAATGCGCCAGGCAGCTATTTGGTGCAGGGAATGCTTTTCCACATGACTGGGCGCTGGGAAATTGCCGTCAAGATACAGGAACGCGATTCCGTTTCGGTGGCCAAATTCAAAGTGAAGATATGATCCGGAAATACGGCCCGGGCGCGCTGGCGATTGCGATTTTTATGACAGTAATCCTGTTGCGCCAATTCGTGCCTGCAAATGTTTTGTTCAATGACTCGGAAAAAAAATTGATCATTTCCCTGTCTAAACAAACCGGAGCGGCAGGTGCAGTCGGGCGAAAGCAAACAGCGGAACAGCGCCTCGGCAAGGCCTTGTTTTTCGAAACCAGGCTTTCCAAAAATGGCCAACTGGCATGCGCATCCTGCCATAACCCGGAAAAAAACTGGACAGATGGCAGGCCGAAATCGTTGGGACTGGAGATGGGTTCTAGGAACACTCCTTCCTTGTGGAATGTCAGGGACAACCGCTGGTTCTTTTGGGATGGGCGTGCGGATTCGCCGTGGTCGCAAGCATTGAAACCGATCGAATCTCCCAGGGAGATGGGGGGCAACCGACTATCGGTCTATCATTTGATCAACAAGGATGCGAAATACGCAGAGCTCTATGCGGAAGCATTTGGAATGTCGCCACGCTACATTGATGATGCAGATTTCCCTGCCAATGGCTGCCCCAGCGACTACCATTTGGAATTGAAGCAGCATTGGAACGCATTGGATTCAGTAGAAAAATCCTTCGTCAACGAGCTTTTTGTACATGTAGGCAAGGCAATAGCCGCTTTTGAAACCCTGATCGTCTCGGACTCCTCTCGCTTTGACCAGTATGCCCAGGGGTTAAAGACGGGGAATGACGACCTGAAAGCCGCCTTGAACGAAAACGAGCTAATAGGCCTTAAACTGTTCATTATCGGAGGCTGCATCAACTGCCACAACGGCCCCGATTTCACGGACAAGGAGTTTCACAATATCCGCCTCCCGCAATTGTCATCTCCCCACGATTCAGGAAGGGCGGCCGGGATCAGGGAACTGCTCTCCGATCCCTTCAACGGTATGTCCAACCGAAATGATCCGGGCTTCGACAATCCGGTTCGCTTTATCCGCCAAATCCCCAGGAATTTCGGGGAATTCAAGACCCCATCCCTTCGGAATGTCACGCGCACGGCACCCTACATGCACGATGGCCGTTTTGCCACCCTTGAGGAGGTCCTCGCGCACTACAACACCTTGAAAAATGCAGCCGATACACTTCCGGGATCGGAAACGGTGCTCCGACCGCTTTTCCTGAACCAGGCAGAACTTCAAGACCTCCTTCGCTTCCTTTCAACATTGGAAGACAGCAGCATGGAATTCCTCCATGAATGACATTGAAAGAGATGTTTTTGTCTTTTTAAATCGTTCTTCCGGCGAAGAGCGCCTTGCGATTATCGGAATTATGAAAGAAAATACCAAATTTTCTGCCCGCCTTTTCCAACCATTTGCTGCAAAAATCCTTTCTTTGGGCAACCAAAATCGCTGATTTGTTTTCATCTCCCATCATTCAAACAAATATCTGCACATGAAAAACACTACCTATTTACCCGCCGTAGCTTTAGCGAAGGCGGGTTTGTCTCTCTTCCTAAACTTTTTAGCGAAGGCGGGTTTGGCTCTCCTCCTTCTTTTTTTCGCAAATGCCGCCTTGGCGCAAAGCAGCAAACCTGAACGCCGCCCAGGCGAGATCATCGTCCAACTGGAGCCAGGTTCAAGTCTCCAAACAGCCCTTTCAGAACTCAACCGTTCTGGGAATGGGGCATTTTCTTTAAAAAAAGCCTTGGCAAAGGATTGGAACATTTTCCTCCTGCAAATGGAAGGAAACCTTGAAAATAGCACACAAACACTCGACTTGGTCCGCCGGGCGCCGAGCATCCATTTTGCTCAGTGGAACCACAAGGTGCAAGAAAGATCGCTTGAACCCAACGACACAGAATGGTGGCGGCAAGGCGACATGACCTTCATCAACGCCCCTGAGGTCTGGGAAACCTCCACGGGTGGCCTAACTCCTAACGGCGACACCATCGTGGTGGCCGTACTTGAAAAAGGAGCCCTCTTAACGCACCCTGACCTCGCCCCCAACCGCTGGTGGAACTGGAACGAAATCCCCAACAACGATATTGATGACGATGGCAATGGTTTTGCCGACGATTTTGGCGGTTGGAATCCTCAAACACAGGCAGACGATTTAGGAACGAAAGGGTTTCATGGCACTGCCGTGTGCGGGATTATTGGGGCCAGGGGCAATAACAGCCTGGGGATAACCGGGGTGAATTGGAACATCAAATTGATGAACATCTCAGGCATGGACTACGAGAGCGAAATCATACAAGGATATGAATATGTAGGGAATATGCGCCGTATTTACAACCAAACCAATGGCGCGAAAGGTGCTTTTGTGGTAGCAACCAATGCCTCTTTTGGCTTTGATTTTGAAAGGGCTGCTGACCATCCCATCTGGTGTGCCGTGTACGATTCACTTGGAAAAGTGGGCGTTTTGAACGTCGGTGCGACCATCAACCAAAATGTGGATGTGGACTCACAGGGCGATATGCCCACCACCTGCCCCAGCGAGTACCTCATCGCCGTCACCAACATCAGCAAAACAGGCATTAAGCAGGGCGCAGGCTATGGTAGCAATTCCATTGACCTCGGCGCGCCGGGCAGCGACACCTATTCAACTTACAACAGCGGTTCGCAGGGCAACGACATTCCGAGTTACAATACCATTGGCGGCTGTTCGGCAGCTGCGCCACACGTCACGGGCGGCATCGCATTGCTCTACAGCCTTGGTTGCGAGCCGTTTACGAGCGATGCGATTACAAGTCCCGTCGCTTGTGCCCGCCGTGTCAGAGATGTGATTTTGAACAATACAGAACCCAACACCACCTTAGCAGGCATTACCACTACAGGTGGCCACCTCGACCTTGCCAATGCACTAAGCGGGGTACGCAAAATCTGTGATGGCGCTGTGGTAGGGCCGCTCGAGTTGTTCGAGGTGCGCATCCTTCAAGAGGGGAGCGGGGTTCGGGTATATTACCAAACGCCCAACTTTCAGCCGTATAACTTCCGGGTGTTCAATATGCTGGGCCAGCAATTGTTCGAGAAACAATGGACGCCCCAACAGTTTTCCGAGAGCTATATTGACTTTGAATTTGAGACGGCCAACCTGCCTCGTGGTGTGTATATCTACTCCATCGGAAGGGGCAATGCTATAAAATCAATAAAAATCCCAAAAATTTAAAGTCTGACTTGGTTTTTTGGCTCAGCAAGTTTTACCTTTGCCGCCCGAAAACTAAGAAAACCCGCCTTCGCCTTAAAAGGCTACGGCGGGCAAAGGCTCCGTAGCTTAATGGATAGAGTCCCTGACTACGGATCAGGAGGTTAGAGGTTCGAGTCCTCTCGGAGTCACCCACTACTGTTAAGTGTTTGAGTGTGTGAGATTTATCTTGCACACTCATTTTTTGAAAGGCAGTATTTTTAAGTGCTGTAGTCCTTTTTTTGTTTAGGGACGTAGGCACTATCAACTAGAACACTTAAATTTATCATCATGTCAAGAATTTGTGATCTGACGGGGAAGAAACCTGTTACAGGCAACTACGTGTCCCACTCCAATGCTAAGACGCGCCGTCGCTTCTACCCAAACCTGCAAACCAAAAAGTTTTTCATCCCCGAAACAAACGAATGGGTGACGCTAAAGGTGAGTACCAGTGCCATCCGAACCATCTCGAAACTGGGTATTTACCAGTACATCAAGAAATTGGAGAAGAAAGGCGAAATCACCTACTATCCCACAGAAGGCTATTAAATCCCTTCAGTCCCATTCAACATTTTCTTTTATCCGATCAAGATCGGGTTTGAAAAATAAAAAATTGCATCATGGCAAAGAAAAGCAAAGGCAACCGCATCCAGGTAATTTTAGAATGCACGGAGCACAAAAACAGCGGCCTGCCCGGCACGTCGCGCCACATCACCCAGAAAAACCGCAAGAACACGCCCGACCGCATGGAGTTGAAAAAATACAACCCCATCATGCGCAAGTACACGGTTCACCGCGAAATCAAGTAATTCATTCACTCACTTCTCAAATATTTGAGGTACCATGGCTAAGAAAGTCTCTAAAAACGCCCGTGTCGCACAACGTGCCGCCAACGCTGGCTCCGGCAAAGACCATGTCAAAGTGGTGAAAGCCGTAAAAGACCCGGTTACGGGCAAATACACCTACAAGCAAATGATCGTTCACAAAGACAAAGTGAAAGATTTCTTTGCAGACGCGAAATAAAGATTAAGATATCCGCTAATTACACGAATCTC
>JANMME010000913.1:0-4735 GCA_031373015.1 Saprospiraceae bacterium | reverse complement strand
TTTTTTGCTTTCATCCTCGGGTTCTTCGCTACGCTCAGAATGACACCCGAGCTTGGTTAGGTGTGTAGTGCAAAAGTTTGATTACACGTTTCTTCATCTCCCCGCTTTAACCGCCATAACCCTCGCCACTTTACCCTCCTGCTCGATCACCACCCAATACATCCCCACTGCCCAAGTCGCCGTCTCCACTACAATCTGCTCGCCTGCGCTCGGCGAAAGCGTCTGTTGCAATCTCCCCAGCGCATCAAAAACTTGAACCCGTTGCACCGGGCGCTGATCCTTGGATTGCAGCACCAGATGATCCTCTGCCGGGTTTGGGAACGCGGTCCATTCTGAATCAATGGATTCGGGCGCATTCGTTGCCGAAAGTTGGTCCAGCCGATATTGCCGGAAAAACCGCCAGATCTCTTTGCAGGCGCTGAAATCCTGGTTCGTTACGCCGATATTGAAGGCTGCGCCCGGCCAGGTGTGACCGCCCCCCGTGATTTTGTAATGCTCTACCGTGCTGCCCTTGTCGCCACCCGTGTAGAGTTGTCGTTCTGCCGTACAGCCATCGGTGGTGTTGATGTTTGGTATTAGGGTGATGCTCGGGGTAGGGTTGCAATGATTAAAATCCACCCATTTGGATATCAGTGTTGGGATGGCGACAAAAGTGGCAAGGGGTGCGCCGTTGTATGGCACGACATCATCAGCTGTACCGTGGATTTCCATGACAGGAATGGGCCTCGCGGGATTGCAGGCATTGAGCTTGGACTGAATCATGCTGCCCGTCACGGAGGCAATGGCCGCGATGCGGTCGTTCATTTCGCAGGCAAGCGAGTAACTCAAAAAGCCGCCATTGCTCATGCCGGTGCTGTAAACCCGGTTTGCGTCAATGTTGTAACTCGTTTGCAGCGTGTTGAGCAAATCGCGCATAAAGGCAACATCGTCCACCGAGGAATTACCCAGAAAAGTGTTCCAGAAGCGATTGCCTTGAGCATCTAAGGTCCCGTTGGGCAGCACGATCAGGAAATTGGCTGTGTCTGCGATGGGGCGGAAGTCCGCGTAGAACAACTGCTCCACGTTGTTGGAAGTGTAGCCGTGCAGGTTGAAAACCAGGGGCACGGCGGTATTCCCGGTGTATGCTGCCGGAACGTAGAGTATATAATCCCGGGTGAGGCCACCACTTTGGATGCTGCCTGAAATCGTGGATTGACCTGACAGTGCACTTGCAAGGAGCAAACAGAACAGAAGATTTAAAGTGCGCATGATCGTATTGATTAAAATCTGTGAATATGCTTTGTCCAAAAAATTTCCGTAGGACAAAGAACTAAGTGTTTCATTTTAAAGGAGTTGAGTAGAATGAATTTGCCCATCGTCGCTTTTCAAAAGTTAAAAAAACGACGATGGGCCTCATTCTCTAAGCAGCCGTTTCGTCCTCTACGCTCGCATCCGGCGCATTACTTTTTACCGATTCGATCCCGTTGTCGCGGCTGGCTTCGCTTTCGTACATCTGGCTGCTGCCAACGATTTGGCCGTTGCTGGACTTAAGGTTGAAAAAATATTTTCCGTTGGCGGATTCCTTGCATTCAAAGCGGGCATCCTCCGCAGCGTTTTTACGCACGGATTCGACGCCATTCAGGCAAGATGCTTTTGCGGAGTAGCCTTCACTGGAAAGGATCACCTGACCATTTCCAGCTTTCAGGTTGAATTGGTATTCCCCATTTGTGCGTTGGGAGATGACAAATTTGCCCATAATAATAAAATTTTAGGTTAAAAATCAATTGTTTAGAAATCTGCTTCGGTGCTGAATACCTGCTCCTCGCGCTTGGTCATCACGCCTGCTTTAGCATAGTCGCCCACGCGCTTTTCGAAGAAGTTGGTCTTGCCCTGGATCGAGATCATGTCCATCCAGGAGAATGGATTGGCGGTGCCATAAGCCTTCTCGCAACCCAGTGACATAAGGAGGCGGTCGGCCACAAACTCAATATACTGGCCCATCATTTCGGCGTTCATGCCAATGAGTGAAACGGGCAGCGCGTCGGTCACAAATTCCTTCTCGTACTCCACGGCTTCCGTGATGATTGCTTTGACCTCGGCAGGGTCAAGTTTGTTTTCCAGCATGGAATAGAGCAGGCAGGCAAAATCGCAGTGCATGCCCTCGTCGCGGCTGATGAGCTCGTTGGAGAAAGTGAGGCCGGGCATCAGGCCGCGTTTTTTGAGCCAATAAATGGAGCAAAAAGAGCCGCTGAAGAAGATGCCTTCTACTGCAGCAAACGCGATGAGCCGGTGCGCGAACGAAGGTGCGTTGTCAATCCAGCGAAGGGCCCACTGGCCCTTTTTCGACACGCATTCGAGGTTTTGAAGAGCGTTGAAAAGGAAGTCTTTTTCTTTTGGGTCTTTAATATAGGTGTCAATGAGCAGGGAGTACATCTCGGCGTGGATGTTCTCGATGGCCACCTGGAAACCGTAGAAACAGCGGGCTTCAGGTATTTGTACTTCCCGCATGAAGTTGATCACCAGGTTCTCGTTCACGATGCCGTCGCTGGCAGCAAAAAAGGCCAGCACGTGCTTGATGAATTTGCGGTCGTTGTCGGTGAGTTTGTTTTCCCAATCGTTGATGTCTTGGGTCAGGTCCACTTCTTCGGCTGTCCAGAAAGAGGCTACAGACTTTTTGTACCACTCCCAAATGGTGCCGTATTTGATGGGAAAAAGGACGAAACGGTCTGGGTTTTCGGCAAGGATCGGCTCCGAGATGTTGGCTAAATGTACCATTGGTTAATGCAGTTGCTGCGAGTTGGTTTGACTACTATTTTGAATAATAAGAATTTTTTTCGATAAAGTACCTACTCAAAAAGAGCGGCTGCAAAGCCAATCTTTTAAGGCAAGACGCTTCCCCGAACGGCGTGATGACCGCTTGGAAAATCTCGACATGAGTGAAGGGACGCTACTGAGGTAAGGCGGAGTAAAAAAAACTGCTGAAAAGCGAAAGCGAAAGTAGTGGGCATTTTTGCCTTTTAGGAAAGTTTGTTTTCCACACAATGTTGATAACTTTTTCAAGTTGTTGGTTTTCAATGGATATTGTTTGTGAGCCGATTTCTCAACAATGTGGATAACTCGATGTGGATAATTTTTGGACAAAAAACGGCCTTGTACTTGTCCGCTTGAACCATTGTTCTCTAACCCCCTCATTTTGAATGAAAAACATGTTTCTGTTTCGCAAAACCACCCAAAATTAGGTGTGGAAAACGATGTGGAAGGGATGGGCGGGCTTTTCTAAAAGTATCTTTGTCGCTCAAAATCCGTCCAATCCCCCGAAACTACTTCAACACAAGCAACTATGCAAAAAACACTCACCGTCCTCACCCTGGTTCTTGGGAGTTTCACCCTCTCTGCTCAGGCAACCTATACCGCCAAACAATACGGCTGGCGCGTAGAAAAAGACCTTGAATATGGTATCGCTACCAATTATGCAGGCATCCCCACTTCGCTCACGCTCGACCTTTACAAACCTCTGGGCGACCATAACTCAAACCGACCGCTCATGGTGCTCGTGCACGGCGGTTCCTGGCTCGGTGGCTGCAAAGAAGCGGAAGCATGGCTCGCGGTGGAACTCGCTCAGCGCGGGTACGCGGTAGCTTCTGTCAATTATCGAAAAGGCTGGCACAAAGCCGCGTTCGTTGCCAACCCCGGCCCATCGGCCACGGACTACCCTCCCAACTGCCTCTATGCCGCCGATTCCCTGGAACTTATACGCGCTATCTACCGCGGCCAGCAAGATGTGAAAGGCGCCATCCGTTGGCTCAAAGCCCGGGCCATACAGGATTCGACTTGCAACCAAAAAGTAATGGTGGGTGGTGAAAGTGCCGGGGCTTTCCTCTCTCTGGCGGTGGGCTTGCTCGACCGGGCAGAGGAAAAACCGAGCTCCTGCTTTGCCCTTCCAGATGCACCCCTGCCTGCTGCCAATGTGACAAACTGTTACGACCAGAACTGTGTCACCCAAATCATCCAGCCAACAGGTGCGGCATTGCAACGCCCTGACCTGGGGCCTCTGGACGGCACTTTAAACTTAAATGGCTACGATAATCATGTGATCGGCGTAGCAAGTTTCTTCGGCGGCGTGCCCTACGAAGCACTTCCCAATAATTGGCTGAAGGGTCCAGACACTCCAGCACTCTACCTCTACCACCAGACCTGCGATGGCATTGTCCCCTTCGGTTACGACCAACCTATGGTCACTATGTCTGCCTATTGCAATCTGGGCTATACCCCCTGGCATACCAATATCATGCATTCTTTTGGCAATGGCGCTATTGCGTCCGCCCTGTTGTCCATGCCCCATCCGCCCCCTTTTACAACCGATTTTCTAAGCTGCGATCCTTTCCAGCCAGCGCTGGCTTTGTTTGAATGTGTGCGGTATGCAAATAATGGTTCCTACCACTTTGCGCACAATCAGCCGGAACGGGCGCAAAAAGTGGCCGATTTTTTCAGCCCCATTATCGCGGGAGCGAGCTGTTTCTCGGTTGCTGCCAACGAACCGGGCTCGATCTTGCAAGCCTTGGTTTCACCTAACCCATTTGAGCAGCGATTATCCGTATTTCTGGCAGATGCGCCAGAAGGCGAGGCAAGCATTTTGCTGACCGATGTTTCGGGAAAAACGGTGTGGTCGGCATCAGGGGTGTTGCATGCGGGGGAGAACATTCTTTTTGAGCAAAATCATTTGCCAGCGGGGTTTTATGCGCTGCGGGTCCGCTCG
>JANMME010000814.1:0-6175 GCA_031373015.1 Saprospiraceae bacterium | reverse complement strand
GATATTGGCAACTCTTCATTCCTGCCTTGCTGTGCAGCCTTATTTTGAGTCATTTTTCCTATTATTATTTGGAAAAACCGCTGGCTCGTTAAGAGGGGGATGGAACACGGATGACACGGATGGGACACGGATTTAATCTATCCTTTTGATTTTAAGGGGTGATGGGCCACGGATGACACGGATGGGACACGGAATTTCACGGGATAGATTAAATCCGTGTCTTATCCGTGTCATCTGTGTTCCATCCCCTCTTAGCATCAATAAGATCAGATTTCCCCCAATTTCTCCAAAAGCCAATCATGGCTGACGATGGTAGATTTTTCGCGGGTGATTTCTTCCCGGAGTTTTGCCACTGCTGGTTTATCGCCGGGGACGAGGCGCAAGAGCCGGCGTGTGTATTTCAGCAGGTTGAGGTAACTGATCCTGCGTTGTTGGGGGATGTTTTTGTGTCGGTTAAGAAAGACCCTAAAAGACTCTATAAAGGAATCGAGCACTTCGTGGTCCTTGCGCTCGTAATGGGTAATCAGCAGCATCATTTTGCTGATGAGGTTTACGCCAATGTCTTCATATTCAACATTTTGGAGCAACTCCAGCACTTTGTCGTATTTTTTCTGGAAGCGATAAACACGTGCCAAATTGAAAGAATACATGTTCTGCCGCGAGTCCGCAGGAAGGTAATGTTTGTGATCTTCGATAAACCTTTCTGCCCATGCCAATTTTCCCAATCCAAGTGCCGATGCGGCGATGTTGTTGAACCGCCAAGTGGCCAATTCGCCGTTTTGCAAGAAAATCCCTTTTTGGATCGCCTCATCAAACAGATCAAAATATTCCTGCAAAAAATCACGGTCTCCCTTATTGATCTTTCCCGTGCAGTAGTGCAAGGCGGAGTCAAACAGTTCGATGGCCTCTTTTTGAGGCATCACAGTGGCGTAGGTATCGAGCAGGCGGCGGAGTTTGTAGTAGTGCGCCACGCTGTCCTCCTCGTATAGGGTGAGGAAGGAATAGTAGTAAATAGCCAATTCTGGCACCTCATCAACGGGATACTGCCGCAGAAATTCAAGGATTTGCCCCATGAACTTGAGGTCATATTGGTAGTTGCCCGTGCGCCGCTGGCTGAGCATCGCATTAAAAAGCTTGAGTTTTTCTATCCAGTAAAAATGGTCGAGGTGCGATGAAATTTCTTCGAGGTTGGCGCGCGTGTTCACTTTTACGTCGAACTCCATCATCGCATAGTATTGGCGTTCAACAGAATATGCGTTCATGAAATCGTCGAGGGAGCGGTAAGGCTTTTCTCCGAGAGCGTCCTTGGCTTGGCGCAGCGCGGTGGGGAGCAAGGGCTCTATCTTGTGCTGAACGGTATATGCCAACGTCCCAATGGCTTTTTTGGCCTTGTCTGCGCCCGCCATTTCTTGCGCCATAAATTCGCCTATCAGCCTAAGCAGATCAGAGCAGTATTTTCGGAAGTTCACATCGGCGTATGGCTCGTTAGGGAATAGTTTTTGCCATATTTGATAACGGTCGAAGCCAGTCCCCTCTTGTTCCATGGATCGCAACAATGCCTCACAAAACGGGGCCATGGTCTTGCTCGATATGAAATACGGGGAGCGCAAAAAGCGAAGCAAGCGCAAGCGTTCTTCATGGCTCATGCAAAGCAGCGTTTGCCATACTTTGTTGCTGTATTGTTCGCTGGGCGGTTTTTTTTTGCTGCGCTTGGCCATGGATCAGGACGGCAAAGTTATTTGAAAAAGGTATAAAAGAAAAACCCACTCGTGCAGCAAAGGCAGGAGTGGGTTTTTCTTTTGTTAGACAAGGGAAAACGGGTATTTCAACCTCCGTTACGGCCAATGTCTATAATATCAATGATAATACACCCTTGGGCCTCCAACATCGCTACCGTCAGGATCACATTACTTGTCAACTCCCGAATTTCGGCCCCACCTTCCTTTGTCTTATAAACAACTACGAATTGACTAAAAGTATTATTCATGGTGTTGCAGATTTGAATGAGAAATAGAGTTTGCTTCCAAGGTCAAAAGTAGTAAAAAAGGATTATTTTAAGGGGAAAGATTTTTCTTGAAAAATATCTTCAAATGGGTGGTCTCAGCGGGAATCGAACCCACATCTAAAGTTTAGGAAACTTCTATTCTATCCGTTGAACTATGAGACCCCTTTGAGTTGCAAGTTATGAGTTACAAGTTGCAAGGGCAAAGATACCGGATTACCTTTTCTTTCGTAACTTTCGTTCAAAGTTCTCCTTTCCCCCGAACAATACCCCTGCTTCCAAGTTCAATCACCTTCAAATCAAAAATCCTACCCTTTTCTATACCAAACCGCACGAGGGTCTTCACCTTGTGCCAGCCTTCGTTGCCGCAGGCCCCTGGGTTGATGTGCAAAAAACCGAGTGTTTTGTCTGGCATTACTTTTAAGATGTGCGAGTGGCCACTGATAAAAAGTCCGTTTAGGGGTGGTTCATCTTTCAAAATCTTGCCCACGCGAGGCTCGTAACGCTCTGGGTAGCCGCCAATATGGGTCATAAAAACAGGCAATCCCTCGCATTCAAAACGCAGGTCCTGTGGCATTTCAATGCGAATTTCAGCCCCGTCAATATTCCCATAAACCCCGCGTAAGGGCTTGAATGCCTGTAGTTTTTTGAGCACTTCGAGGCTGCCAAAATCGCCCGCGTGCCATACTTCGTCACATTCGGCGAAATGCGTGTAAACCCGCTCATCCAAGAATGAATGGGTGTCTGAAAGAAGTCCGATTTTCATGTTAATAAATGAGCATGCGAGAAAAAACAAACCGCAGAGACACAGAGGCGCAAAGGATTGATTTTAGAACGCTCCGCGCCTCTGCGCCTCTGCGGTTGGGAAAAATCAATTTGTCCCCGGACTTAATACTCTACCATCAAATTACACCCCCGCATTTCTGCGGCATCGGCCCGGCCCAGCACCTCAAAACTTCCGTCGGGAAAAACACGCCCAAGGTCCTCCGTTTGGATGAAACTACAAGCGTCAAGGTTCGCAAGGTCAATGATGTTCAATACACCTGTCCGCCCGATTGGCACGGGACAAAACGGGTCATTGAGTTCTGTGGCGAAAACGCGCATGGTGTGCGCCGGGTGGAAACGCGAACCGCCTTGCGTGTATGCCTGAGAAAAAAGTTCGGTCATCCCATATTCAGCGTGAATAGCCTCAACGCCTAGCTTAGCTTGCAAAGTTTCGTGCAACTCCAGACACGTCAATTCCCGTCGCCGGCCCTTCATGCCGCCCGTTTCCATGACCGTCACGCCTTTTAAATCCATGGGGCATTGCTCGGCAAAATCGAGCAATGCAAAACTTACGCCGAGCAAAAGTGTTTTGCAAGCCTTTGATTTACAAGCATTCAGCGCGGTTTTTAGTTGGCCGAAATCGTTCAGGAAAAAACCACTTTCTGGGTGGCGGGAGTTTCTGATAAAAAAATCGGCCATCGCCACTAAGGACGATCCTCCGCGCTCTAAATAAGAAGGCAACAAAGCCAAAATAGCCCATTCAGAAGGATCGCCGTAATATTGGGCAAAACCATGTCGTGTATTTTCTAAGTAAAAACCCAGGTCGCGTACCAGATGCCGGGATGGTTTTTGGCCCGTAGTTCCACTACTGGTGAATTCGGTTTCGGGCTGCCAAACGCCTGTTTGTACCTGATGGGTTTTAAAGAAGGAAATGGGGAGGTGTGGACGTTGGACGTTGGAGGGTGTCCTAAAAGTTTTAAGTATTGAGCGTAGATTGGATTGTGGGCAGATTGGTAGGCAAAAAAAGATTGAGCGGTGGCTTCGAAGTTTGCTTCGTTGAGGTTTGCCAGCATTGGCAATAAATCTGCCCTTCCAAGAGTTTGCATCTTCCAAAAAAAGCCCAACTTTTGGGGCAAAATTTATTGCTATGAAAAAACTGTTTCCGCTTTTCGCTTTAGGACTGGCTGTTTTGTTCCAGTATTGCGTCCAACCGCCGGACTATCCTAAAGAGCCTGTGATTAAATATATTGGGCTTTCTAAAGCTCAAATGAATCAAGGCACGGGTTATCAAGACTCCTTATTAGTCATCTTTTCGTTTACTGATGGCGACGGCGATTTGGGTTATCCCGAAACCGACGCGACCCCCAGTGTCTTTATTCGCGATTCCCGCGACTCTTTCCCCAAGCCTCCGATCCAGTTGCCTTATGTAGAACCGCAGGGCGCCGGCAACGGCATTTCCGGTGAAATAACGGTGAAATTGCCCACTACTTGTTGCATATTCATCACTCCGGATGGTATCCCACTTGCCTGCGAGGATGTACCGGACACCCTGCAATACAATGCCTTTTATTATTATATAAAAATCCGCGACCGGGCAGGCCACGAAAGCAACGAAATCAAAACTGAGGCCATTACGCTGAAGTGTCAGAAATAGGCGTTGGCTTGAAAAAACTAAAAATGGTCTTGCCATAATTCCGCACGTCTGAAAGATTGGGGTGATTAGAGAAATCGTGATGCGGGTTGTGCTCCATCACAAAAAGGCCATCGGGCAGCAGCAGGTTTTTTTGCAAAATCAGGTCTGGAAGGGTGTCAATCGTCGGCAGCGTGTAGGGCGGCCCGGCAAAAATATAGTCCCATTGGCCAGTGGCGTTTTCCATAAAACGGAACACGTCCATTTGAAAAATTTTGAGTTGGGCTTCGATCCCGAGTTTTTGGGCTGTCTGGCGCACAAAACGCACTGCTTCGGGGAATTTGTCTACATACGTCACATCCTCGCAGCCTCGTGAAATAAACTCGTAGGAGTGGCTGCCCGTACCTCCAAAAAGGTCAAGCACCCGGGAATCCTCAAAATCCATCACATTGTTCAGGATGTTGAAAAGGGCCTCTTTGGCTTGATCCATCGTTGGGCGCGTGGGCCACTTGTCGGCAGGCGGGTCAAAACGCCTTCCGCGAAATTTTCCTCCAATTATTCTCATATATGTGCAATGTCAAACCAATAATGGGCTGGCAGGGTTTTGGCTTCTTGCGGCAATTGAAATCCCGGTGGCAAAGGAGGGAAGCGCATGGGCCGAACATACCGGAGCAACAGCCGAAAAATTTCAGAATCTTCGATCAGCGTTCCGCTTAAGGTAAGCGGAATATCGAGCGGGTTTAAGTCGAACTGCTTGTAAGCCAATAGGATATAGTAGAGCAAATCGCTGGGTTTGGCATAATCGAAGGCGTTAAAAAACACTAGGTTGCGTCGCTCAAACACGGCAACCTGCACCTTTTGACCATGCAGATTGGCCAATACCGCATATCCCTCCTCTGGGGCCAAGGTGTGATAGGCGCGTAAGAGCGCTGCGCCAAGATGTCGGATGTTTTCTTGTGAAAAATATTGCCCACAAAGGCGCAGCATGCCCGTTTCAGCGGCCCAAACCAGGTAGCAATCAAATATTTCCAGTTTTTCAAAGCCGAAAGTACGCTCAGTTCCTTCGCGCAAGAGCAATTTGAAGTACTGCTCCAAATTTTCCGGATCAAAAAGGCGGCGGGGCACCAGTGTGGAGTCGGGGCTTGAAAGCGCACAAGCCTTTGAGTCAAATTGCAGGTCTAACAGTCGCTCCGAGCCGAATATTGTGCGCAATTCCGGCTCAAGGGCTTGAAAACCTTGGTCTGTGCCGGGCAACTGCCACGATTTCAAAGCGAGGGTTTTGCTGTCGTTTTTTATCAAAAGCGAGACACCATGCAGGCCGACCACCATGCGCAATGCGCTGGAAGCCGCCATGAGAGGGTTCAACAATTCAGATTGGTATTTAAAAACGGGCATCAAAAAAAGAAGGCCGGAAATTTGAAACCGGGGGCAAAGATGCACAACCGTTTCAAATTCCCGGCCTTTTGTTAGGGGTGAACAGGCTTATTTTTTGACAGGATGAACAGGATTGGCAGGATTTATACTCCACTATTAAATCCTGCCAATCCTGTTCATCCTGTCAAAAAATAAGCCTGTCGAATGGAGCATCAGCTTTTCTCCGGTATCGCTGCAATAGGTGTTGAAGCGGCAGTCGCAGCATTGCCGATGCGGCAAGCGCCGTTGTAGCGGGCGCCCTCGTCCACTACCATCGTCTTGGCCGAGATATTCCCTTCGATCACGGCAGTATCCATCAAGTGCAGGGCCTCTTTTACATGGATATCGCCCTTTATTTTGCCTTT
>JANMME010000896.1:0-5119 GCA_031373015.1 Saprospiraceae bacterium | reverse complement strand
TCCACTCTATTTTTGCCCGGATATTGCGCTACGTAGCCGACAAAATCGGTTTCCCGTCTTCCTTTACCATCTATGATACAGACGATACCACGAGCGTCTTGAAGGCCATCATCAAGGAAATGAACCTCGACCCCACGGCTTACAACCCTTCCGCCATACGCTCCCGTATCTCGCTCTGCAAGAGCAATTTGATAACGCCCCCGCTCTATCGGCAAAATGCCGAAATGATGACACAGGACCGCGCCGCCCGCCGCCCCTACATCGTGGACATTTATGAAAAATATGTGGCCCGATGCTTCCGCTCCGGGGCGATGGACTTTGACGACCTGCTCTACCAGCTCTACCGCCTTTTCCAGCAAAACCCCGGCAACGTGGTGGACAAATACCGCCGCCGCTTCCGGTACGTCCATGTGGACGAATTCCAAGACACCAACTTTTTGCAATACGCCATCCTGCGCCAATTGGTGAAATATGAAGGCAGCCCGGAAAACATCTTCATCGTAGGCGACGATGCGCAAAGTATCTACGCCTTCCGGGGCGCGACAATTGATAATATCCTCGATTTCGAGAAAGATTACCCAAATCTGAAAACGTTCAAGCTCGAACAAAACTACCGCAGCACTCACCACATCGTGGCAGCGGCCAACGAGGTGATTTCATACAACCGTCGGCAATTGCAAAAGACCATCTGGACCGACCGGGAAGACCGCCAGAAAATCAAGCTCCTCAAATGCATCACCGACGATGAGGAGGCACGCCGCGTGGCCGACCTGATTTTGGAACAAAAGCACCGCTACCATTTGCCCAATTCGGACATTGCAGTGCTGTACCGCACCAACGCACAGAGTCGGAAATTCGAGGAACACCTTCGGAAACTCAACCTGAATTATCGTGTGTTTGGAGGCATGTCGTTCTACCAACGAAAAGAGGTAAAAGACCTCGTGGCTTACCTCAGGTTGGCTGTCAACCCTCGTGACGAAGAAGCCCTCCGCCGTGCCATCAACTTCCCCACCCGGGGCATCAGCGACGCTACCGTGGAGAAACTCAGCGCCGTGGCGGGTGCCGCCAACATCACCATGTGGGAGGCCATGCTCAGCCCCGCCCTCGAAGTGACCGACCGCGCCCGCAAAGCCATGGCAGGTTTCCGCAATCTCGTGGAAGACTGGCAACGCCGCGCCGTCACCGAATCGGCCTACAAACTCGCTGCTGATATCCTCCGAAAATCAGGCCTTCACGAATTGTTCAAAAGCGACAACAGCCCGGAAGGCATTGGCCGATTCGAAAACGTGAACGCTGTGCTGGATGCCATTTCTGAATTTGTGGATACGCAATCGGGGGGGGTATTAGTTAATCAAAACGATGCCGAAATTACTTCCGCAGAATCCTCTTTAGCCGCTTACCTACAGACCATTACCTTGCTCACCGATGCCGACGAAAAGGCAGAAGGCACAGATTACATCACCCTGATGAGTGTCCACGCAGCCAAAGGATTGGAATATAAAAGCGTCTTTGTGACGGGCATGGAGGAACAACTTTTCCCTTCTTTTATGTCCTTTGAGGACCCCAAAGGCCTGGACGAGGAGCGCCGGCTTTTCTACGTTGCCATTACCCGGGCAAAGGAATTTCTGACCATCAGTTTTGCCCAAAACCGCTACCGCTACGGGCAAATCCGGGCGAATGAGCCTTCGCGCTTTTTGGAAGAAATAGATATGAAGAACTTTGACATGGTGGGCGGCATGGGCGCTGCGCGTATTGGCACGCCCGCTTTCAATTCTGCTCAGGAAGGTAGTTTTTCACGCGGTGCGAGTGTAAGCGGCAACTTTGCCAACCCGCGCATTTTAAAGATGAATCCGCCAGCGACGGCTGCGCTTGCCAATTTTCACGCCTCTCCCATTGAAGATCTCGTGGCAGGCGCCTCCGTGGCACACCAAAAATTTGGAGAAGGGAAAATCATCAGCGTGGAAGGCCCAAAGGACAACAGGGTGGCCACGATCCAATTTAATAACGATGAGATGCCGGAACGGAGGATTGTATTGAAGTTTGCCAAGTTGCAGGTGCTATGAAGGTACACGGTTTTCGGTTCAATTGATTTCAAACCTGTAGCCCTAGACCAATGTAAAAAAAATGCCGACCCGTGGGAACGGAGCCGACATTCAGGAGAAACGAAGTATGCGGGGGCGGATTAGAGTTTTTGGCGTCAATCAGGCTGTTTCTTTTACACCGCCAGCCCAATTTTCCGGTGTTTGGATGCCCGCCCCAAAAAGCAGCACATCCGCGAAGATTTATCTTTATCAGGGAGCAAATTCCCGTATTTTTCAATCGTTTCTAAGGAATGAAGCACCAGGCGTTTTTTAAACACCATTCAACGAAAAAATCGAAAATATTTTTAAAAAAATTATTTTTGCCCGCCCTGTTTAAATCTGGGCATTCTTGTCATTAATCATAAAACAACCCGCCTGCATGGCCATTTGCGATCAACTTCAGAACCTCATTGACCAAGGACACGACGATGATGCGATAAGATGGATGCTGACAAATGAAGATTTTAAAAAAGCCGCAATCATAGCGCACGGCAAAATCACAACCATCCACGCCATCGTAGATTGGGAGGATGTGATGTATGATGGAATAGTGCGTTTTATTGCGTTTGCCCAACGGCGGCAAGCCGCAATCGAAGCAGGGCAAACGGTCTCCGCCATGGACTGCGTAGTGAGTTTCAGGACGATATGCCGCAATATATGTGGAGAGTATATGCGAATGGGTTATTCGATTGGAGGGGAATTCCCAGGGCTTTTTGACTTGCCCAAAGGACTTGTGCCCACCCCCACTCTTTCGATGGCTGAAAAACTCATGAGCTATTTCAACCTTCTCAGCCAAAAGTGCCAGATACTTTTGGAAGCAAAATTTTTATGGAACCCGCCCGAAAACGACAACGAGGTGCTTTCTCAATTGGTAGGCGGAACGCCCAAAGCCACTGCCATTCCGACGACCATCAATCGCTGCAAACACGACCTTGAAGATATTGTTGGCGATAATCTTGACGACCTGCTTGAATCCTAAAACTCATCTTTTAATACCATGGAACACCGTCTTCCTGAACCAAGAATCGAGGCTTATTTTTTAGGCCAAATGCCTCCCTCGGAAAGAAAATCTTTCGAGGATGAAATGAGGGCAAACCCCGCCTTGCTCAAAGCATTTCAAACTTACTATCTTTCTGAAACAGCCTATTCTCTCCAACGCCAGCAACGGTTGCGCGAAAAAGTCGCCGCCATCAGAAAAGAAATTGGGCCCCTGCCAAAACCTACTTTATCTTGGAAAGAAAAGATTCGTGGCAGATTTGGTTTGGGCCTGTTTTCGTTCGTTTCAGTCTCGATGGTCCTGGCATCCCTATTATGGTACGCCAATACTTTGCCTAGCACCTGCGAGCTTGCTCCTTCTTGTCGGGTAGAGCCGTTCAATCCATCTGTTGCCGGCAACAGAACCGACGACGCAGCTGAGGCGTACTTCAACGACCCGGGCAATGCCGTGTCGCTCATTGGGAAAATGGCCGAAACCTGCCCTACAGATAGTTTTTGCGTCGCCCTTTACTACTTGGCTCATGCCCAATTGAGAAATGCCGATCTCAAAAATGCCAGCGCAATTTTCCAACGTTTGGCTAACCAAGCA
This sequence comes from Saprospiraceae bacterium, assembly GCA_031373015.1. Lineage (GTDB taxonomy): Bacteria > Bacteroidota > Bacteroidia > Chitinophagales > Saprospiraceae > M3007. The sequence goes on along the minus strand of JANMME010000896.1, from coordinate 1,453 downwards.
CTTAAATGGCCAGCTTTTGTCGAACCGGAAAAGATGCGTTGGAACGCTTGGCTGTGCGGTCTTTGTGCAACAGGCTTCGATACAAAAAAACAGCAAGAACTGGAGGCTTTCTGCCAAAGCACTGACGGGAAAGTGGCAACGCAAGCCAATACTTTGAGCGCAAGCACAAGCGGTTTTCTGCGCTTTTTGCGTTTTTAATAAACTGCTTTCAACGCTTCTTTTTTTTATTGCGAAAATAGAAGGCGCCCGCTATCGCCACCAAGCCAGCAACCACGACCATTGCCCACGGCAGCAGCGTCCCCGATGGGCCTTTCAGGTTTAGTGCTTTCATGTCACCGCTAATCGTGAATCCCGCCCAGAAATAAGGATAGCGGTCCAATTTTGAATTGCCTTTCACAAAGAAACGTTTGGCATCGGCAAGGGCTTCGTCTTTGCGCCGGGCTTCTTTTGCGCCCAAAAAGCGGTAAAAATAAGGGATGAGCGCGGCGGTTTTTTCCTGGTTTACTTCCCAGAGTGTGGCCACAAAACTCTTTACTTCGGCAAGTGCCAAGCCCCGTGCCATGCTCATGGCTCCCTCAGCACGCTGGTTTTTCCCCAATAAAGTCCGGCACGCGGTGAATACGATCAACTCGTTTTGCAGGGTCATGCTGTTTAACTGCCGCAGGTAAAGCAATTCTGACTCTTGTAGCGTGTCGGCGTTTTGCGTAAAAACAAGAAAGGAATAGTCCGGCTTATCGTCGTTCAAAAATGCATGTGTGGAAACATGGACAACGCTGTTAGATGCACAAGCCTGCTCAAAAGCCGATTTGGTAGCTGCCAAGCCTTGTTTTTCTTCGGTCCGCACTTCTTTCGCGATGCCGGCTATCTCTTCCTTGCTCCACATCATAGGCTGGAACGGCAGCAAGCTTGAAACCACTGGTGGCAGCACTTTTGTACCTTGTCTAAGCCCAGCTTTGAATGTTGGAGCGAAAGTGGCAACCCGGTTTTGCAACCCTGCACGAGGCTCTAAATTTTTCATTTCCAACAACAAGCCCGCTGAAAATCCATAACTTATACTAAACCGTTGAAGCAAAAAAGCACCCGGTGTTTCCACGGGATCAACTTTTTGGGTTAACAGAGCCTCAAACGGAACTTGATTAAGTACATCTTCTGGAACGATCACCAAGCGCGACAAACCATCCACCGCATTACCAAGTGGAGCAATAAGGGTTTGATACAAGGCCCATGCCTCCTCGCAATAAGAAGCGTGCAATCGCGGGTATTTGTAGCCCTTTAAAATACCCTCCCGCAAGCGTCCCACTGAAGCCGCAATGGATGTTTGCGAGCCAATCCGAACCATGCTAAAAGTGTCTTTTGTGATCATGAAAGCAAAGCATTGCCCCCTCGCAAACTTGTACTCTACAAGAGCCTGCCCCTTGTCCAAAAGTTGTTGCTGCACTTGTGCAGGATTGAG
>JANMME010000768.1:0-3124 GCA_031373015.1 Saprospiraceae bacterium | reverse complement strand
TCTTATGTCCAGATAGATGATTTCCGCTGGGATTGTGAGCCCAGCGACGATGGTTTTTTCCAGTACGATATCAGCGTGGTCGGACTAGTACAGGGCAACGTGCCCGAGGACTGCACGACTCCTGAGGCGGTTCGGGAGCATGCAAAACCGCAAAACAGGAAAACAGGAAAATATAAAACCGTACATAATGATCCGAAGATGGCCAAAATCTTCCCCTTTCGAGATCAATCTTCTCACGATTTTATATTTTCCTGTTTTCCTGTTTTGCTGTTTTGCTGTTTAATTCTGCTTTCTAAAAAATTCGGGATAATCCATGTTTGGTTCTAAAAAGGGGTTTTCGCACTCAATAGCTGCGCAGGCGTTCAGGCATAATTGCCACCTTTTATTCCCAGTTGCGCCATGAGCTGCAACAACGGGATTTGTCGGAGTTGAGCCAACTCGATCAAATATTTCATTCGCCCTGCGTTGGCAGCTTCGATTTGATCGGTCATCCCAATGAAAGTTTCTCGTTCTGTTTCTGTGAGCAATCGACTTTCTTTGGTGGCCACCAAGGCACGGTATTTTTCCCAGAAATCAGCAGAAAGCCCCAAACTGATCTTTTGCAGGAGTTCACTTTCTCGCTTATCCAATTTTGGGGCAGGCAGCCCCTCCATTTCTGTACTGCTTATTTTCTCCAGCAGCGATTGAGCATATTTCTCCACGCCAACGCCTTTTTGCGCAGCCCGCTCCCGGAGTTGCTGTTCCAATGCTGGGTTTATTTGCAATGTGATGGACATGTCTGGTAAGTTTTTGTGGTGCAAATTACGGGGTTTTGGTCAAAATCAATGGTGTACTTCTTCTGTAATTCTATCACGTCCGTGCTGATCGTAGAAGTGACGCTTTTTAGAAAAGTGTCACTTCTGGCGTTTCTCCAACATTTCCATCGCTGCCGCACGGAGTCGGTTTTCGGTTTTGGAAAACTCCTCTGGGTCAGCCCCTTCTGAGATACGCCTTATTTTGACTGAACGGAGCTCACTCAACCACACTCCAACATCGCGATAGCCCGCTGCGTCCATTTGCTCCAAAGCATTTTCTACGCGACCTTCTTTGAAGAGTGCCAGCATTACTTTTTCCGGTGAATCCTCCATCAAAACATTTTCTCGGGTGCTGAAAATATTCCCCAGCATTTCATCAATATCCACCTCAGCAAATGGCGGCTTCTCACATTCGATGGTCTTCTTTTGATTATCTTTTCGGGTTTTGAGTTGGGAATACTTATAAAATGTCGGCACTTCCGAGTCTTTGCATGCATCACAAATGCACGGTATCCTTTCCTCCACCTTAATCCCCGGCGTTTCCTTGTGCAGCACCGTCAAATCCCGCAGCAGCGAAGTCAGCAGCAGTTTCCGCGCTTCCAGGTCTTTGCCCTGCACTTTAAACACAATGGCGTTTTTGCCCGGACGAGAAGGCTGGCTCACATTGGCCCGGGCATGGTCCCACTGGAAAAACACCTCGTCTTTCCACACCTGGTCGCGGTTTTCGCCGCCAATATCTTCGTAGCGGCTCACCACAAAACGGGAAAACAAACCAGGTGGCATAAAATCGTATTCCATTTCGAATTGCAGGTCGTGGTCGGGCGTCCAATGCAACTCGCCAGACTGCTTGACTGGCAGCAGGCTGGGCGCGACGAACTCGGTATCACTCTTGAGCGGGTAACAAAGTTTAAACTTGCGCATCAGCTCCAGAAGTTCAGGAATATAGTCGTCGTAACGGAAATCCTCGCCCTGCTCCAAATCCTCCTTTCGCCGTTTCCAAATACGCTCCAAATCGACAAAATTGAATCCGTGCTGATGTTTTTCCGCCAGATCGTCCATGACCCGATACACCGCTTCAGTAGCCCACTCGTTGCGGACGATGACAAAGCGTTTGAGGGCGGGAAACTGCTGGTAATGCAGGCACGCCCCAATGTCGTGCAGGTAAGCCGAGCAGGAAAAGGCCCGGTCTTTGTCCATACCGCCGTTCTCCTCCCGTGCGCAGATTTCTAGATACTCGCTCAGGGGAATAATGTTGCGTTTGCGCAAACCTTCGAGTGCGCGGCGCACATTGGCCCAGGATTTTGGGATGCTTTGGTGGACGTGCGGCAAATCTTCCGCCAATTGACCAATGCGTTTTTTTACGGCAGAGAAGCCCTTACAATCTTGCAGATTGGTATCGAGGCTGTCTTTGATGATGCTGTCAAAACGCTCGTATCGACTGCGACTGAACCCGCTTGGCACGTCGCCAAAAAGGTTATTGACCACCAGCACCGGGCTCCCGCCGCCAAAAAGTTGGGCGGTATCAAACCAGAAATCGAAGTCGTTGGCTGCAGGGTCGCCATTGCGGGTCACCAGCACATAGAGCGAGCGGTGCGAGTAGAAAAACTGGTGCAGGGGCTTGTAGTGGTTTTGCCCGCCAAAATCGAAAAGGTTGAGCCGGATACGTTCTCGGCCAGACAGGGGCACATAAAACGGCTCCACTTCCACTTCCAAGCCCTTGGTACGCTGGTCTTCCTCCGGAAGTGAGGCCGCTTCGCCATGGATGAGCCGGGTGCGCAGACTGGTTTTGCCCGCCATACCTTCCCCTACCAGCACCACCTTGGCTTCGAGGCTCTTTTCTTCGCCGACGATCTCTTTTTCACGAAAATATTCGAGCACCCGTTTTCGTCCGCCAGCCATCACTTCTACCGGGATTTCATCCACCGGATTGTTCCAGAGGTTAATGTCCGTCATCCGTGCAGCGAGCCCGGAGGGTATTTTGAAGGTACTGATCTGGTTGTCGCTAAGGTTGAGGCGCTCGATCTGTGCTAGCCCGCTGAGATCGAAGTCGGTCAGTTGGTTGTCGCTAAGGTTGAGAGCTCGGAGGTTTGCGCCGCGTTCGGGCAGAAGACCGCAGATGTTGTTCCACTGGGCATCTGTCAAGCCCGTTTTGGCGAGGTTTAGGCCGATAAGTTGGCCGTTGGGGTCGGTGGCGTATTTGGGTGCGCCTGCTTTGAAAGGCATGACGGCTGATAGTGGGCCACCATGGGCAGGATCGCGCTCGGGAGCGGACTGGAGGGGCTGGCCGATGATAGCTGAAATTTCGGAGATGGTGTTTGGTGTATTCATGT
>JANMME010000764.1:0-8322 GCA_031373015.1 Saprospiraceae bacterium | reverse complement strand
CCGCTTTCACGCTCTGAAAGCTTACCGTAAGAAAAGCCACGGCAACTGCTACCGCCCCTGCAATGGCAAACATCCACCATTGAATATCAATGCGATAGGCGAAATTCGCCAGCCATTTGTCCATAGCCCACCAAGCGATTGGTGAGGCAATGACGAAGGACAATAGGACGATTTTCAGAAAGTCGCCGGCCAATAAACCCGTAATGCCGACGACAGACGCACCGAGCACCTTGCGTACGCCAATTTCTTTGGTACGTTGTTCGGCAGTGAACGCAGCCAGCCCCAACAATCCGAGGCAAGAAATAAACAGCGCGATCAAGGTGAACGCCGATATGATGTTGGCCATCACCTGATCTGCGGCATATTGTTTTTGAATGCTTTCTTCCAGAAACGAGAACTCGAATGGCAGGGCAGGGATCAGCTTTTGCCAGACAGCGGCTATTTTGGACAAACTTGCACTACTATCTCCGGGCTTCAAGCTGATGATTGCGTGCTGATGATAGCTTGTTTGAGCATATAGAAATCCATAGGGTTTAATGCTTTGGTACAAGGATTCAAAGTTGAAATCGCGCAAAACCCCAATGATCTCAAAGGTTTGGGTTTCGCCCCCGAAGCTCGAATATACGCGCTTTCCAACGGCATTTTCGAGGGTCAATCCCACCGATTTAAGGGCTTGTTCATTGAGGATCAATTGGTTGAAGGTGTCTGTTTGTACAAAGCCTCGCCCAGCAAGCATTTGCATTTTCATGGTTGGGAGGTAATCCTCGTCGCATACAGTATAGCGCAACAATTGCATGTTATCGGGCTGTCCGCCATCGGCGTAAATGCCCATGTCGCGGGCTGTGAATTCACCCAATTTTGTAGTAGTAGCGCCGACAGCCTCCACTTCCGGGAGCATGCTCACTTCCCGTTTGAAATTGACCAGTAATTCCCGTGCCTCGTTGGTATGAAAAGGCACAACAATTTTCTGTGCCTTTTCAAAACCTAAACCAAGCTTGGACAAATACGAGAACTGCTGCCGCAGCACCAACACGCCTGCAATGAGCGCGATGGCAATGACAAACTGAACGGTCACCAGGCTTTTCCGCAGACCAATTTCGGTTCGATTTTTTTCGCTTGAAAACACCCCTTTTAACACCTTGATCGGTTGAAAGCCAATGAGATAAAATGCTGGATAACTCCCCGCAACCAGTCCAGTGACCGCCACCAGCCCAGCGACCATTCCCCAAATGCCTTTGTCATGCAGGGGAGAAAACGCAATCTCAGCCCCGGTCAGCTGGTTCAACCAAGGGAGGGAAAACCCGATAAGCGGCACTGCTAGCACGATCGCCAACATGGAAAGCAGCATGCTTTCGCCTAAGAACTGCCCCATCAATGCGCCACGCCCGGCGCCCAGGGCTTTCCGCACACCCACTTCTTTTGCCCTCCTACTGGCCCGAGCGGTAGAAAGATTCATGAAATTGATGCAGGCAATGCCTTGTACAAAAATGGCCAATAAGGTCAGCAAATCGAGGAATCGGGTGCTAACGGTCGGTGAGAGTTGGTTTTTACGATCACTGCGGGTATGGATATCGGCCAGGGGTTCGAGATGTAGCGTTTTTTTAATGCCCAATTCCCGAAATTGGTCGCCACCGTGTTTTTCCAAAAAATCGGGCAGTTTGGCTTCCAAGGAGGCCGGGGAAGTTTGGGGGAAAAGTTTTACAAAGCCGTAAAGGAAGTTTTGGGCGGCAAAAGATTGATTTGACAGCACAAAATCACCCATAGGCCCTGAGCGCATAGACATGTAAAAGTTTCCGTTGAACTGGCTTTTCCCGGCAGTGTTGTCCATGACGCCCGTCACACGGAATTCGTGTTTGTCAAAGCGGTTTTCGATCATAAGGCTTTGACCAATCGCATTTTGCGCACTGGCGAAAAGTTTTTCGGCCACTGGGAGTGTCAGTACCACTGTGTAAGGTTCGTCCAGGCATTTGTCCACTTTGCCCGCTGCAAATGGAAAATCAAACACGCGAAAAAAGGTACTGTCCACATAGTATCCCTTCTTTTCGTAAAAGCTGCGATTGCCGTTGCTCAACACGTTTTGATTAACTTCGGGAGGATCAACGAGCCGTGTCCAATCCGCTATTTCGCCAAAATCTGCGGCCATCGTAGGCGTGATTGGCGGTGAAACACAGGCCGTATTCAAGCCTTCTCCAATGCCGCTCAAATCGCTGACAATCCGATAAATCCGCTCGCTGTTGCTAAATTGCTGGTCGTAGCCTCGTTGGTCGCGCACATACAGCAAGATGTAGAGGCAACAGACCGAGCCGAGGGCTAAGCCGGCGAGATTGATGGCGGAATAACCTGGATTTTTTCGCAGGTTTCGGAGAGCGGAACGCAGGTAACTAGAGAACATTTTTTTTGTTTTTTTTATGGTAGAAAATTAGGCTACCGATTCTTAATGCAATTTTAAAGTAGCTATTGAACATGACTGAACTGTTTTTATAAGTGGACAATATCACCTGCTTGTAGCAAATTCATCTCGCCTTGTCGGGATCAATTCACTCGCTGCGCAATGATTTGACCGGGTTCGCCAGCGCCGCCCGCACACTCTGAAAACCTACCGTCAGAAACGCGATGCTCACGGCGGCTAAACCCGCCACCGCGAACATCCACCACTGAATATCAATGCGGTAGGCAAAATCGGCCAGCCAGTTGTTCATCCCCCACCACACTATCGGTATTGCTAGGAAGAAGGAAAAAACGACGAGTTTTAAAAAGTCTTTGGCCAGCAAGCCCGTTATGCCCACCACAGACGCGCCCAGCACTTTTCGCACCCCGATCTCTTTGGTGCGGCGTTGGGCGGCGTGCGCAGCCAAGCCCAGCAAGCCGAGGCAGGAGATGAAAATGGCTAACAGCCCGAAGCCTTTACAAGTGGCGGAAAAACGGTTTTCGTCGGTGTAAAATTGGGCAATTCGCTCATCCAGGAATTCCCCGTCGAACACTTGCTCCGGCAGTATCTCATCGAATACGCGCTGAATGGCGGCAGTGGTAGACTGAAGGTCATTGGGGCGGATTTTGATGCCGGTTTGCGAGTAGAATTGGTTGCGGGTGGTAAGTATGGTCGGTTCATGCGCATCCCGCAGCGAATGGGTGTGGAAATCTTCTACTACGCCTACAACGGTCATCATTCTACGGCCTCCGAGCCGGAAGGGCTGTCCGAGGGCTTCTTCAGGGTTGGCCACACCGAGTTTGCGGAGCATGGTTTCATTCAATACAACTTCCCGTATCGTATCACTCGGTTCGAGCCAACGGCCTGCCTTTAAACGGAATCCATAAGTTTTGAGATGGTCGGCATCACAGAATTTGTTGGAGGTATTGAAAGGCTCGTCGTCAGAGTGATTTCCATAGCGGAAATTGCTGCTCCAGGTATTGCCCGAAGAGGGTTGATCGCTGCAAAAGCTGACCGACTCGACAGACGGGATTTCGAGCAATCGTTGTTTTAGCGTATTTTGACGAGCGATGGTCGCGCTGTCTGAGTTCATTGGGAAGGTATACACCAGGTTTTTGTTGTAACCCAAATCGCGGGAGCGCACAAAATCCAACTGTTGAATGATGACAATGGCGCCGATCACCAAAGCCTGTGCGATGAAAAACTGTAACACAACCAATGACTTGCGCAAAAACGCCCCTCCTGAGGCTCCTTGCTGCACATTGCTTTTCAGGGCCTGAATGGGGTTGAAGCCGGCCAATACCAAAGCGGGGTACAGACCAGCCAACAAGATAACTGCGGTGGTAGTGGAACTCAAAAATACCCATACCGCTGGGTTGGAAAAGAACGGCAAGTCATCCGGCACATCGGAAATATGCTTGAGCAAAGGAGCGGTCAACCAGGCCAACCCACTCCCCAAAAGCACCGAAAACGCGACCACCAAAGCCGTTTCGCTCATGAATTGACCCACCAGGTTACCCCGGTCGCCACCCATTGTTTTGCGCACGCCTACTTCCTTAGCACGCAACGAGGCTTGGGCAGTAGCGAGGTTGATGAAGTTGAAACAAGCCATGAGCAGGATGAGCAATCCGATGGAACCAAGAATCCACAAGCGGTTGAGCGGCATGATGTGGCCACCAGAATTTCCAAAGTTTTCGTTGTGGTGCAGGTCAGATAAGGCTTGCAGAAGGTGCTGTTTGCCAAAATTGAAGCCTCGTTGGTTGTATTCTTTCTCGCCTACTTTGGCGAGGGCAGCGTTGGCTGAAGAGGACTGGTTTGGGTCGCGCAAGAGTGCAAATACCTGGTTGTTGCTGCTGCAGGAGCCCCAGTCTTCGTCATAAAAATAAAGATTGGCGTTGGGCTTTAGGGTAGCGTAGGAGATGAGGGCATTGATCGGGAAGTCGCAGTTTGTTGGCAGATCGGATACCACGCCGCGCACGGTGACAGGGATAAGGTTGTCGAGCAGCACCGTTTTGCCCATGGCTTCTTGCCAGGAGCCGAAGCATTTTTTCGCCATTTTTTGTGCGAGAACAACGGAATTGACCTCGTTCAATGCGGTGGCAGGATCGCCTGCAAGCCATTGGAAATCAAATATTTGAAAGAAGGAGGACTCTACGAAAAAACTGACTTCCGAGTTGGCCGTACTTGGGGCAAATTTTTTCAGGGGGGGGCCTCCGGCGGGATTTGGCACGATGATATTGGGCCACACTTCGCGTATGCGGCTCATTTGTTCAAACTGCGGCACGGTGTTTCGAATCACTTCCATGGCAGGGATAGGGACGCAAACCGTGCGCGATTCGCCTTCGTCGGGATTGCGCTCAATTGTGACCACCCGCACGATGCGCTCGTAGTTTTTGAAGCTTTTATTGAAACTCAGTTCGTAGTTTACGATACGAAAAATGAGCAATACCGCTGCAATGCCAACGGCCAGCCCCAGCACGTTGAGCAGGGTGAAGCCGCTTTGACGGCGCAGGTTTCGGAGGGCGAGTTTGAGATTGTTGCCGAGCATATTATTGCTTTTTTTGGATAAAAAGAATTAGTTGCCTATATTTATCCAAATTTGGTTGTTGTAACAGCCAAAATCAACTAATTTTGGCCGATAAAAATTTTAAAATGATAGAACGTCTAATAAAAAAGTCCATTCTAAACCGCCTTGGGCAGAAAAAGGCTATTTTGATTTTAGGCCCTCGCCAAACGGGAAAAACGACTTTAGCAAAATCCATTATGGCCGAACGCCCTGGTCGTTCGCTTTATCTAAACGCCGACGAACCATTTGACCGTTCTCGACTGGCCAATGTTTCTTCCGCCCAATTGCAACAGTTAGTTGGCGCCAACGACCTGGTGCTGATTGATGAAGCGCAACGTGTGCCCAACATTGGTCTCACCTTGAAATTGCTCGTTGACCAAATGCCTGATAAACAGGTCATTGCCACGGGTTCTTCATCCCTCGATTTGGCAAACACCATTCACGAACCACTCACCGGCAGGTTATTTACTTTTTACCTTTTGCCCATTTCTTGGCAAGAATGGGCGGCACACATCGGTGCTTTGGAGGCTGCTCGTGCGCTTGAACAGCGTCTTATATTCGGCTCATACCCTGATGTACTCAACAACCCCGGGGATGAGCCTGTCATGCTTTCCAGCCTCGGGGCGGGCTATCTCTACAAAGACATCCTTTCGTTTGGCAATGTCCGCCGCCCCGAGATTCTTGAAAAATTGCTACAAGCCCTCGCTTTACAAATGGGTAATGAGGTGTCATTCAACGAACTAGCCAATCTTCTCAAAGTGAGTAAAGACACTATAATAAACTATCTTGACCTGCTCGAAAAGTCCTTTATCGTATTTAGGCTCCAGCCATTTAGTCGCAATTTGCGCAAAGAGATCGCCACTTCCAGAAAGGTCTATTTTTACGACAACGGATTGCGCAATATGCTTATCAACAACTTCAATGCACTCGAATTGCGACAAGACAAGGGGGCACTTTGGGAGAACTTCTTAGTCAGCGAGCGTAAAAAGCGAAACCTTTACGCGTCATATTTCCATTCGGCTTTTTTCTGGCGCACACATGATGGCCAGGAAATAGATTATGTCGAAGATGCGGGCGGAAAAATCTCCGCGTTCGAGTTCAAATGGTCTCCAGATCGTAACGCCAAAATACCGCGCATTTTTTCAGAGGCGTACCCTAATGCAGATTGGTCGGTTATCAATTCGGGCAATTTTCAACCGTTTTTGGAGAATATTTAGGCGGTAATTCAATCCCCCCGCAGCACATCAGCCGGATTTACCCGAAGCGTCTGCCAGAGTTTTAGACCAATGGTCGCGGCCGCGATTACAAGAATTCCAAGGCTGCTCCAGACCAGTGCAATAGGTTGTACACCAATGTTTATTTTGAAAATACTGTCCATGAGCGACTGGGCTAAAATGCGTCCACCGACACAGCCCAACACCACAGCTGACCCAAAGACCCAACCATAGCTTTTGTTCAGCACCCAGGCCACCTGAGCTGCCGAGGCGCCCATTACCCGGCGCACAGCGACTTCGCGCATCCGTCGCAGCACATTGAGCGATACGAGGGAGAACAACCCGGTAATGCTGAGCAAAATGGATATGCCGGCTAAGACCGCCATGTTGCTGGCAATGTTTTCGGAAACTTCTACTGCTTCACGGAGCATCTCGTTTTGATACCCAACGTTGAATGGGGTGTAAGGAAAAAGTTGTTTCCACTTGCCTTCGATGGCGGCCATGACCTGCGGTTGTTGACCGATGTTGGCAGTTTTTATCAGGCAGCGTCGCCAATTGCGCATGGGTGCCGGATTCATAACCGCAGGAAGAATGGGCATGAATGGGTTGTTGGTCATAAAATCCGATACAACTCCAGTAATGCGCACCGTGCGTTTGTTGAACGTGATCTCCTCTCCGAGTATATTCTTGTTGCCCCCAATTTGTCGGACAAAAGCTTGATTTACCACAATTTCGTTTGAGGACGTAGTGTCGCCAGCCGCAACCGGCCAATTGCCTTGCGCCAGTCGCATTTCCATCACGGAAGGCAAATCGTCGCCCACTTGGTACAAGATCGCCTCCTGCGCTTCTCCCTGCCATTTGAAATCAATCATGTTGTAGCCAAAGCCTGGCAAATCAAGCGACCCCGTAGTAGCTACCACGCCAGGAATATCTTTTACGGCATCGTTGAATCGGCTGTAATCGGAGGGGGCGGGCAGCCAGGCCTGCAAAATGGGTTGATAATTGAATCCAATATCGGCCCTTCGATTGAACTCGGCGTTGCGGGCAAAACTCAGGCCCGTCACTACCCCCACCAGCGAAATGGCTACTTGTAAGCCCATCATAAGACGGCTGAACAAGTTGCTTCCGCCAAACAAAACGCCCCCTCGAAAAATGCTGGAGGGGCGGAACGACGAAATGTAAAACGCCGGGTAGCTGCCCGCCAATAAAGTCGTAAGTAACACCATACTACCGATGGAAGCCAACAGACGCAGGTCGGAATAGTCCACCTGAACATCCGTGAATTTCCAGGTTGAATTGAACCAATCGCAAATCGGGTAAGCCAGTGTCATGCCCAGACCAGCGGCCAATACAACCACTACAAGGCTTTCGCCCAACAATTGGCGCATGAGCTGGAATCGAGTGCCGCCCATGACTTTGCGTACGCCCATTTCGCGAAGTCGGCGGTTGCATACAGCAATGGTCATGTTGGCAAAATTGAGTGCGGCAGTAAGCAAGAGCATCAGTGCCATCGTCACATTGCCCCATACTGCCGACGGCGGTAGGCCTGGCCAAAGCCCGTTGCTGTGCAAAAAACGGCTGCTCAAAGCAAGTTCACGCAGTGGTTCTAATCGGAATTCACGCACGGTCCAATCGGGCCGAATGGTGTTGCTTGGAGCGATATAACGTTGCAAACCAGCCGCTAAGGCGGGTGCGTCAGACGTGTTTTTCAATTTAAAAAACACGGCATCCACTACCCATTTCCAACTGACGTAATCCACTCGTTTAGCGCCGTCGATTTGATTGTCCAAATGCGTCAGGAAGTGAAATCTAATACTCGAATTGAGGGGAATGTTTTTCACTACCCCGCCCACGGTGAGGGGCATTCGCTGGTCGGTATCGGCGTAGAAAAGCAACGTTTGTCCGAGGGGGCTCGCCGAACCAAAATACTTCTGGGCAGTTTCTTCATCAATCACCACCAGGCTTCGGTCGTGGAGGTCTAGACTGCCCGCAAGGGCTTCAAAATCAAAGAAATGAAAGAAGTTTTCGTCGGCAAAGCTGAGTTTTTCATTGAACACCGCATCGCCGTATTTGACCACAGTGCCGCGCGAGTCGTAGCGACATTGTGCTTCCAC
>JANMME010000763.1:0-4797 GCA_031373015.1 Saprospiraceae bacterium | reverse complement strand
CCTTATGTGTTTAATACCCCCCTATTTAAACCACGACGCGTAAAAAACGTAGTTGTTCGCGATCCGCTCAATCTGGCCTTTGAACAACTCCGGCGTGAGTTCTTTCACACGTTTGGCCGGAACGCCCGCGTACACGCCGCCCGCGTGGCAAACCGTGTTTTCCAGCACCACGGCCCCCGCAGCAATCAGGCAATTTTCTTCCACCACCGCCTGATCCATGATAATAGCACCCATGCCCACCAGCACATTGTCGTGCAAGGTGCAGCCGTGTACCAAAGCCCGATGGCCTATGCTGACGCAATTGCCAATAGTAGTGCCGCACTTTTGGTAGGTGCCGTGCAGAATGGCGCCGTCCTGAATGTTGACCTTGTTGCCGATGCGGATAAAATTCACGTCGCCGCGTACCACGGCTTGAAACCACACGGAGCATTCGTCGCCCATGATGACGTCGCCGATGATGGTGGCGTTTTCAGCGAGGAAACAGTTTTGGCCGAATTGTGGGGTGCATTCGCGGCAAGGAATGATGAGCGCCATTTTTTTGGATATTAGTCATTAGTTTTATTTTGTCACTTTAGCCCCAGAGGGGCCTAACGTCGGTAGAGATTATTATAGAGCAGCTGATAAGGTGCAGAGCACCGGAACGTTTCGCCAAAAGTTCCGGTGCTCTGCACCTCCGAACCAACGTTTGAATCTGATTTCTACCGACGTTTGGCCCCTCTGCGGCTAAAGCGACAAACTAGATTAGTCATTAGGCTTTGGAGCGGAGTTTTTGGACAATGAGTTTGTCAAAATCAAGGCTAAAAATGCCCCTGCTGCATTGGCCAACATATCATCGTATTCAAATAAGCGGTAAGGAAAAAAAGTGCCTTGCACCCATTCCATCAGTGCGCCGTAGCCTGTAGCGAGACAAAAAAAGAGTAGCATCTCCCCACGAGTGGCCGCCCGATCTTTCGATTTCCGAACACCCCAAACCAAAAGCCCGAAGAGCAGCGCATAAGCTCCGGCATGGGCCAGTTTGTCGGCTGAAAAAAGTTCAAATTTGGGCAGTTGCACATTGGGGCTTACAGATAAAATAGTGACGACTGTCAACCAAAGTGCTGCGGGTAAATAAGGTTTCATGGTGATTAGTTTTTCTTTTTTGGCGAGGTTTCAGCGGGCTTTTTGTCCTCCAAAACGCCCTGCCGTTTCATTTTGTAATAGTGTACGCCGGCGCCAAACACCCAGCCTTCCTTGCCGGATTGGGTGCGCACTTTTACCCAGTGGTCGGTCACTTTTTCGTAGCCCAGGCTGATTTCCTGTGTCCAATCCGTTTTTTTGTTGAGGAAGGTAACGGGTTCGTAAAGTTTGAGTTCGGCCAGGGTTTCGCCTTTCAGGCCGGGTTCCTTGCGCACTTTTAAGCCGTCAATGGTTACGTAAAGTATGGAGCCAGTGCTACTGGTCGGTGTTGTTGGCGTGTTGATGGTGTTCGTGAGCGTGGGGCGTTTGGGGGCTGCGCCGGGCTGCGGGGTGAGTAAAGTAGTGGGAGGCGATTGGCTAATGGGTGGGGTAGGGGTTGGTGCAGCCGGTTGGTTGGAGGGCGTTTTAGGGGCAGCCTGCACCACGACTGTGTCGCGCTTGACCGGACGTTCGTCGCTGTCAGTTCCTTCGATTTCGCGCACCCTGCGCACGGAGTCGGCGCGGCGCTCGGAGCATTTGGACATTGCCCACAAGGCCATGCAGACCAGGAAGGCAAAGAGGATGAGCGTTTCTGCTTTGGGAAGTTTCATGGATGCAAAGATGGGGATTGGATTTTGAAAAGAGGTAGGGAAATGGGGTTCAATTCCCCTTTTCCTTCCAAATCCCATCCGCCTTAGCCTCTATTTCCGCTGCCCGGCCCTCCAGTCCATCCGATTTGTAGACCGCCGCCCAGCGGCGCAGCATAGCGGCGTAGTCTTGTCGGATAAGCCGCTCGTCTTGCAGGGTTAGGGCTGCCGCGTAGAGCCGCTCCGCCCGGGCATAGTGCGGCTCCACCCGTGCGAGAATATTGCTGCCCGAAGCCTGTGCGGCGGCCAGATCGGCAAAGGCTTTTATTTGCCAGGCTTCTTTGGTGGCGATGAGTTTTTGTTCGTTTTCTGGGTGCAGGCTGAGCAGGGCGTCGAGGTTGTACTGTTGGAGCTGGGGGAGGATAAGGTCTGCTTGTTTACCCGTTTCTTGCCAGCTTTGGATGAGTGTATCGGCGCTAAGTTCCCAGATTGTCACTCTGTTATCCTCTGAGCCCGTGGCCAGATATTTACCATCTGGAGAAAAGCTTTCTGGATTCCATTTAATGAGTGACATAGCTGAGCCAGTGGCCAGATATTTACCATCTGGAGAAAAAGCAACACTGTTGATCCCTTCAGTATAGCCTTCGAGCCTTAATGCAATCTTACCATTTGTCAAATCCCAGATTATTAATTTATTATCATAATATCCAATCGCGAGCCATTTTCCCCCTTCTTGGTCTGCAATATTGGCTGGTGAAAATGCTAAACAACTGATATTGCGATTGTGGCCTTCAAGGGTCATCAAAATCTTACGACTTGGTATATCCCAGATTTTCGCATTGTTATCGAACCCAATAGCAAGTCGTTTACCATTAGGAGAAAATAAAATATCATATACACTTTCGGTTTGGTCATTGAGCGTCATCAATGTTTGACCGCTGGCTAAATCCCAGATTTTTGCTTCACCAAAGAACCCTTCAATTCCTCCAGATCCTGTAGCGAGTTGTTTGCCATCGGGAGAAAAGGCCACACTAATAATACTCTCCGTGTCTTCAAGTGTAGATAAGACCTTAGTACTTGCCAAATCCCAGATTTTCACGTTCCCATCATAAGCCAATGTAGCGATTACCTTGCTTCCTAACGGATCATCGGGGAAGGCCGGGCCAAAGGCAATGCTGATAAAATCGGCATTCAAACTTCCAAGCGTGATTAAGGCCTCACGACTTGCTAAATCCCAGATTTTCACACTGTCTTCAGACGCCATTGCAAACAACTTCCCGTCTGTAGAAAAGGCAACACTACTCTCACTCTCAGTGCTACATTCAAGCATATCTAATTTATGCCCGCTTGACAAATCCCATGTTTCTACTATATATTTATTCTCCTCATAGTCGTATTCTGAGGTAAGGATTTTACCGTCCACGGAAAATGAAAGGCTTTTGCTATTGCTAGTGCTGCATTCAAGCGTTGTTGCTGCTTCATTGCTTACCAAGTCCCAAATTTTTGCCGTATTATCCAAAGAACCTGTGGCAAGTTGTTTGCCGTCTGGAGAAAATGCAACACTAGTAACAGGGGAATTGTAGTCTTGAGCCCTCATGATACTTTTGCCACTTGCCAAATCCCAGATTTTCGTCGTTCCATACTTAGATCCCGTGGCGAGCAGTTTTCCGTCTGGGGAGAAAGCTACGCTATTAACACCTTCGAGCGTCATCAATCTCACATTGCTTTCCCAATCCCAAGTTCTTACTGTGTTATCCCAAGATCCCGTGGCGAGTAGCTTTCCGTTTGGTGAAAAAGATAAACTAGTGACGCTTTCTGTATGGCCTTTCAGCGTCTTCAAAATCTGACTATTGGCTAAATCCCATATTTCCACAGTTCCATCCACAGACCCTGCTGCAAGATGTTTGCCGTCTACAGAAAAAGTAATAATATTTATCCCCTCGTTGAAGCCATTGAGAGTTATAGAAGCATTTTTACTTGTCAAGTCCAAGAGTGTTACCTTCCCATCCCCTAACACTGTCGCAAGCTGTTTGCCGTCAGGGGAAAAGGCTACACTATTTACACACTCATCGAGATTTTTGAGGGTAATCAATTCCAGCCCACTTTCTAAATCCCAGACAATTACGGCTCCGTCGCCGCCTTCAAAATCTCCAGACCCTGTCGCAAGCTGTTTACCGTCAGGAGAAAAGGCTACACTATTTACTGCCTCATTGTAGCCTTCGAGCGTAATCAATACTTTTCCGCTTACCAAATCCCAAATTTTTGCTGATCTATCATAAGATCCTGTGGCAAGTTGTTTGCCATTTGGGGAAAAAGCAACACTTAAAACGTATGAAGTGTGACCTTCAAGATTCGCCAAAAGAGATGGTAGTGTTTGGTCATTGTTATAAAATGCATCCATTAGAGATTGCAGGACGTTCGAGTTGTCGGCATCCGCGTACCGATGGGCGAACTCGGCGAGCCGGAAAGCAGTATTGCGGTCGCCATCTCGAAGTGCTATTTTGCTTTTATAAGCTAGGTCGTTGGCATAGGATGTGAGTGCTGCCCGGCGGTTAGCTTCGGCGGTAGAATCTGCCCGCTGCTTTTCTTTTTCCGCCTGCTCCTTCTTCTTGTTGATAGCATTAAACAACTTGGTCACTTCCTTATCCACCAATTCCCCCATCTGCTTGTCGCCGCAGCGGCGGGCGGAGTTGAAAGAGTTCATGGCGAGTTCAAAGTTCTCTCGTTTTGCGGCGGTTTTGCCCTGTTCGAGGAATTTGTTGCAGTCTATCTGAGCGGGTAAAGCGGCGCAGAAGAGGAAAAGAAAGCAGAGGGTTAGGGTGGCTATTTTCATAGTTCGTGTTGGATTTTTTGCGTAGTATTTCTTTGATTGACAAGTTGTTGTCTATATGGGCAAGGCGAAAATTTGACAACTTTTTAAAAGCTATCGTATCTACACAAATCGCCGTTGACCCTAAACTTACCAAATTCCCGAAGGGAATCTATGTTTATAGCATTTTCAACGAGTTTATCACCCAAATCCCGAAGGGATTTTATGTTTTCGGGCGCGGTTTTT
>JANMME010000761.1:0-5743 GCA_031373015.1 Saprospiraceae bacterium | reverse complement strand
GAACAAAAATATCGGCATCGAACCCCGGCAATGGCTCAAAATATTATTGATAAACCCCTGACTGTCAAAGAACTGCTTCTAAGGCGACCTCAAATCATTCCATGATTCAGTCGCTCAGCACCCAAAAGCGGCCTTCTGGCTTTTGCCGAGCGTTTCAAAAAAATAAAAGTTTTTGGGGTCGAATTCGAAACTAATGTGCCAGATAAGACAACTTTTAGCAAGGAGTTTGAAAACCTGCTGCGCGATTTGGATACCAATGGCATCACCGTGTGCATTATGGTGGATGAGTTCCCAGTGGCTTTGGAGGCCATTGCGAAATCAAAGGGCAATGATGAGGCAGTTCACTTTTTGCACGTTAATCGGAGTCTTCGGCAAAAAGCCAAACCCGGCATCAAATTTATCTATACGGGTTCTATCGGCTTGCCCAACATCGCTCGAAAACTCGGCGCTACCTCTACCATTAACGACCTGACCATCGTGGAAATCCCGCCGCTAACACGCGAAGAGGGAATGGAAATGGCCAACAAGATTTTCAGCAACTATAAGGTGGAAGTTCCAGAGGAAACCATCGGCTATATGCTCGATAAAATCGAGTGGCTAATGCCATTTTTCATCCAGTTGGTGATTCAAATGGTCATTGACGAAGCCGAGTCAGATGGTCAGCATATCCCTAAATCTATGATTGACACGGTGTTGGCCAAAGCGTCGAACCACCGGAACAATATCTACTTTGAAAACTACTACAGCCGCCTTGACAAAACCTTGCCGCCTGAAGAAAGCCAAACAGCCAAAGCAATTCTGGCCGAAATAGCCGGAAAAGGTCAAGCACCCGCCGATGGGTTTATGCAATCCAACGCTCCGTCTGTGCTTGAAATCCTCGAATTTGATGGCTATATCCACCTCAATGAAAGCAAAATCTATCGTTTCAATTCGCCCATCTTGCGGATGTGGTGGGAAAAATTTGCCAAATAATGAGCGCTTTACTTTTGCCACGGCCAGCGGTCGCCAACATTTACAACCCTCAGAATCAGAGCAAAGAAGAGCTTATCGCAAGCTTCGTGGTGCGCCAGCAGCTGTTTAAAAAGTTGTTCAAGGTCATCAAAGAATCCAAAATGGAGGTGCCAGAGCAACACTACCTTTTGCTTGGGCGAAGAGGCATGGGAAAGACCACACTTTTGCTTCGCTTGGCTTATGAAATAGAAGATACTTCTGAACTAAATACTTGGCTTATCCCCTTGGTTTTCAATGAGGAAGAATATGGAATCCGTAGTTTGTACAAGTTCTGGGAGCGTGTGATGCAACTCCTTGAAGACAAGCACCCTGCCTTCCGCTTTGAAGAGGAAACGCTCCGGCATTTAAGCCGCCAATACCCGAACGACCATGATGCTTATGAGAAAGCACTGTTCGAGTGGCTGAGCGGCGAACTCAAACGCAACGGTAAAAAGCTCATCCTTTTTATTGACAACTTCGGCGACATGACCCGCAAACTCAGCGACGCCGAAGCCCATCGCCTCCGCAAAATCCTGCAAACCAATGCCGATATTCGCATCATTGCGGCTTCTTCCGTCGTGTTGGAGGCCTTTTACAAATACGACCATCCTTTTTATGAGTTTTTCAAAACTGAAGAACTCAAAGGGCTGAATGAAAAGGAAACCCGCGAACTGTTGCTCTCACTCAGCGAGCATTACAAAAAAGACGAGGTCCGGCACATTGTAGAACATAACCCTGGGCGTGTAGAGGCACTGCGCCGCATCACAGGTGGGGTGGCACGCAGCATTGTGCTGTTGTTCGAAATCTTTGCCGACGATAAAGACGGCTCAGCTTTCCATGACCTCCAAATCATCCTCGACCGTGTAAGCCCGCTCTACAAACACCGCATGGACGAACTTTCCGACCAGCAGCAGGCCATTGTAGAAGCCATTGCTTTAAACTGGGATGCGATCAGTGTGAAAGAAATTGCCGAACAGACTCGCTTGGAAAGCAAAATTGTGTCTGCCCAGCTCGGCACATTGGAGAAGAATGGCATCATTGAAAAACGCCCTACCCGCACCAAGAATCATCTTTATTTGATTGCAGAGCGGTTTTTTAATATTTGGTTTCTGATGCGCTTGGGTAGGAAGTCGGACCAGAAGCGGGTGCTGTGGTTGGTGAGGTTTTTTGAGGATTGGTGTGATAAGGGTTTGATGAAGAGTCGTGCAGAGAGTCATATTGAGGCAATGCGCGGAGGTGGCTTTGATCCTGATGCGGCATATTATATTACCCAAGCAATGGCAATGGTTAGAGGCTTAGATTCTGTCCTGCAACATAGATTGATTAACGAAACCCGTGTTTATCTTTCTAGAATGGACACAGATTTAGCAGATTCGCTGGGTTCGTCAGATTTGGATATTGCAAAGCAAGCAATTGAAAAGTGGTACCTGGGTGAGAAAGGAGAATCGGCTCGATTGCTTCATACGATAGAGCCACGTTTGTTTTCAATAGTTGACAAGGGAATTGTAGGCAACAAAGTCAAGGAAAGTGGGACGATGTATTTTAGTGACAATATTTTGGCGGAGCTTTCGCACAAAATCGGGGAAGTTTATTGGAGAAAACTGAACAATGTTGAAATTGCAATAAAGTTATTTGACCTCGCTTCGAAGGCAGGAAACTTGGATGCAATGATTAGCCGTGGGGAGATAACGCTTTCAACTCAAGGTATGAGGGAATCTCTTGAGTACTTTAAAAAAGCCGCTGACTTAGGGTCTGGACTTGCAAGTCTTTGGTATTCTCTCAGCCTCTTTCACCTAAAGGAAAACAAGAATCAATCTTTAAATTATGCTCAACATGCATTCGACTGGTCAGAAATCCCTTCATTATCTTGGAATTATGCTCTAGTACTCCTTTGGAACGAAGCATTTGAAGCGGCGTGGGAACTAACAAATAATTTTGTTTGTGATGAAGATTGGACTGCAAAAGAATTTGACCCCTTGACAACATTCTTCACCCTCGCCCTCGCAAAAAACCAAGCCCAACCCCTCTACGACCTCTTCATCTCCCCACAAGGCATCGAACAAAACTTCAAAGACCGCTTCAAACCCATCTGGTACGCCATCCTGAAAAAACTCGACCACCCGGACTTCTTGCGTATGGGCGACGAGCTCAGCCAAACCGTGGAAGAGGTGCTGGCCAAAGCAGATCAAATGGCCATAGACTACAAATGAAAAGGGGCATAACTTCTGCTTAATCGAATCAATCCACCAATCGAATCAATCGAATCAATCCCCGTGTCTCTTTTCAAAAAACTCTCCATCATCCCCCCCGACTACGCCCGCAGCAAGGGCGATGCCCGAAAGTTTTGGACCACGCTGTGCGTTGTCTTCATCATAGTATTGATCTTCAGCCCTGAACTCCGTTACCGCTTGCGTTCGCTAATTGAGTATCCCCTGCATTACAAGGAGTACAAAGAATTTGGCATTCGGATTCCGGGGGGCTATAAAACGCACGGCATTGACGTGAGCCGATGGCAAAGTCGGGTGGACTGGAATCGGGTAAAGAAAATGAAGGTGGGCAGCGTAAAAGTAACATTTGCCTTCATGAAAGCCACCGAGGGCACCTGGATGAAGGACCCTGAATTCGAGCGAAATTGGAAAGGTGCCCGAGAAGTGGGTATTATTAGGGGCGCTTACCATTACTTTCTACCCAATGCCAGCGTAAAGGATCAGGTGTTGCAATTCAGCCGTGCCGTCAAGTTGAAATCAGGCGATTTGCCGCCCGTGGTGGATGTGGAAGAGACACGTGGCATGGGAAAGGTTATGATCCAAAAATACACCAAAGAATTCCTCGAACTGCTTGAAAAACAATACAAGATCCGCCCCATCCTCTACACCAACCGCGATTTTTACAAAATCTATTTTGCCGACAACGAGGCTTTCAAAGGCTATCGTTTCTGGATCGCACACTACCATGTGGCCGATTTTGATATGCCTGGCGAGGAAGCATGGCATTTTTGGCAACACAGCGACCGGGGCAACGTGAACGGCATCAATGAGCCGGTAGATTTCAATGTGTTTAATGGAGATAGTGTGGCGTTGCGGAAGTTGTGTGTGCCGTAGCGAGGGGGGCACACAGATGATACACAGATGTTTCACGCAGATGTTACGCAGAACTCATCTGTGTAACATCTGCGTTAAACATCTGTGTAACATCTGCGCGAAATAGACACATAACATCTGCGTGAAACCTCTCTAAGAAACCTCCTCCAGAATCCACTCCTCCCCTATCACCCAGGCAATTCTCAACTTCTTACAATTGCCATTCCTTAAAGCCTTACCTTCGCGTCCTTTTTTAAAAAACAACATTAGGAATGCTATCAGTAAACAACGTTTCGGTTCAATTTGGGAAACGGATACTCTTTGACGATGTCAATCTGAAATTTGTAAAGGGCAATTGCTACGGCGTGATTGGCGCAAACGGAGCGGGCAAATCCACCTTCCTGAAAGTACTGTCGGGCGAAATAGAAAGTACGCGGGGTAATATAGATATCTCCCCCGGCGAACGGATGGCGGTGCTCAGCCAAAACCACTTTGCTTTCGATGAATGCATGGTGCTGGACACCGTGATCATGGGGCATAAGCGGCTCTATGAGATCATGCAAGAAAAAAATGCCATTTACGACAATCCAAATGCGACGGAAGCCGACTCCATGCACGCTGCCGAACTTGAAGGTGAATTTGGCGAAATGAATGGCTGGATGGCAGAAAGCGATGCGGCGGAATTGCTCAGCAACCTGGGCGTACACGAATCCCTGCACGATAAATTGGTGAAAGACCTGAACGGCTCAGAGCGGGTCAAAGTGCTGCTCGCCCAGGCCCTGTTCGGATCGCCCGATATTCTGCTGATGGACGAACCTACCAATGACCTAGATGCAGAAACCGCCGACTGGCTCTGCGAGTTTCTGGCCGATTACGAAAATATCGTCATCGTGGTATCTCACGACCGCCACTTTCTGGACATGGTGTGTACCAATATCGTAGACGTAGATTTTGGCAAGATCAAGATGTTCACGGGCAACTATACTTTCTGGTACGAGATGAGCCAACTTATGTCGCGCCAATTGGCGGACAAGAACAAAAAAGTAGAGACAAAACGCCAGGAAATGATGGAGTTTATCGCTCGTTTCTCGGCCAATGCTTCCAAATCAAGACAGGCCACGAGCCGTAAAAAGGCTTTAGAAAAATTGAATCTGGAGGAGTTGCAGATATCAAGCCGTCGCTACCCCTACATAGCGTTCAAACCCGAACGAGAGCCGGGCGATGTTATTCTTGAGGTGGAAAACCTGTCTAAGAAGAACAATAACGGTGAGTACCTCTTCAAAAACCTGTACCTGCGTTTCAACAAAGGAGAAAAAATTGCCGTGTTCAGCCGCAACGCACAAGCAGTGACGGCCCTTTTCAATATCCTGGCCGGTGAAGACAAGGACTTTGAAGGCGCGTTCCAATACGGCAAAACGATACAGCCGCAGTACCTGCCCAACGATAACAGTGCTTACTTCTCGGGCGATCAGGATATGAACCTGATTGATTGGTTGCGCCAGTATTCCAAAGATAAAGACGAGTCTTTTATCCGCGGTTTCCTGGGGCGCATGTTGTTTGGGGGCGAAGAGGTGTTCAAGCGCTCCGGTGTATTGTCAGGAGGCGAAAAAGTGCGCTGCATGATGTCCAAAATCATGCTTTCTAATCCAAACTTTTTGATTCTGGACGAACCC
>JANMME010000706.1:0-2024 GCA_031373015.1 Saprospiraceae bacterium | reverse complement strand
CATATTTACTGCAAGAAATTTGGTGACAGTTTGAATTGATTCGATTGATTCGATTGATTCGATTGGGGGATTGATTCGATTGATTCGATTGGAGGATACCCTTGGCTAATGTTTTTTTTGAAAGGGTTATCTTTGGTATATTCATCAATCGAACCAATCGTATCAATCGAATAATCGAATCAATTTTGTCCCGTTATAATCCCATGCGCATTTCCTACACGGAAGGGGCCAGCCGTAAGGGTTGGCCTTTTTTTATTTTTGCACGAATCGGACTGCAAATCTCGGGTGAATATGCCTACGTTGCCAACTACAATTTTGGGGCATTGTGAATAATTTAACGCTAAATTTTACAAGATTTGAATGGCAAATGCTTCCAATTTTATTTCATTTAAATATCAAATTCAATCTATTTGCCACTATTTTTTACAAATAGCCTTCAGCAATTTGGCATAATTTTCATTGCATTAAGTGAAAGTTTAAATTCCAAATATGCTTTGAAAGCCCTACCAAATTTGTCATTACCATGACCAATCGAAGGATTTGAACAATCGCCGACAAGTTCCTTATCTTTGCCTACCTATTATGAAAAATCTCCTCATCATCGGCGCAGGGCGCTCTGCAACAGCCCTTATTCACTATATCCTTGAACAAGCAAGACAGCACGATTTTTACGTCACCGTCTCCGATGCCGATATAGAATCGGCGCGCCAAAAAGTGAATGACCATTCCCATGGCCGCGCTATATGGCTTGACGCTTCCAAACCCAACGATCGGCGCGAGGTCATCGCCCGTCACGATGTGGTGGTGTCGCTTTTGCCTCCGCAAATGCACCTTGAAGTAGCGCAGGACTGCATCGCATTGGGCAAGCACATGGTCACCGCCAGTTACGTCAGCAAGCAGGTGTTCCGCCTCGGCGACGAAGCCCGCCAACGCGCCCTTGTTTTTATGAACGAGATCGGCCTCGACCCGGGCATTGACCACATGAGCGCCATGCAACGCATCCATCAGATAAAAGCGCTTGGCGGAAAAATTACTGCTTTCCATTCCTACACCGGCGGTCTTGTAGCCCCTGGAAGCGATGACAACCCTTGGCACTACAAATTCAGCTGGAATCCACGCAACGTGGTGCTGGCAGGGCAAGGCACTGCGCAGTTTTTGGAGGAAGGCAAACTAAAATACATCCCTTACCGCCGCCTGTTTAGGCAATATCGGCTGGTAGACATACCGAATATGGGAAAATGGGAAGTGTACGCCAATCGCGATTCATTGCTCTACCGTGAGGCCTACGGACTTCAAAATATCCGTACGCTTTTTCGGGGCACGATCCGCCACCAAGGTTTTTGCGATGCCTGGAACGCGCTTGTCCGCATCGGGCTCACCGACGCCACTTTCCCCATCGTTGACAGCGACAAACTTACTTACCACGACTTGATGGAGGCATTTCTAGGCATCAGTCAGCATACAGGATCAGTAAAGGACCGCATGGCCAAAATGATTGAAACAGAGCCAGATAGCGACATTATGAAGAAACTGGAGTGGCTTGGACTGTTTAGCAAGCGCCGCATCAAAGTCAAAGACGCAACGCCGGCGCTCATCCTTGAAAACCTGCTTTTAGAGAAATGGTCGCTGAAACCGCATGACAAAGACATGATCATCATGCAGCACGTTTTTGAGTACGAATTACAACGAAAAAAACGCAAGCTGACCTCTACGCTCGTAATGAAGGGCGATGATAGTTCAAATACAGCCATGTCGCGCCTGGTGGGTTTGCCGCTCGGTATATTTGTTAAACTCTTGATGCTGGGCAAAATCTCTACTACTGGGGTTAATATCCCAACCATGCCAGAAGTGTACGAGCCTGTAATGGCCGAATTGGAGGAATATGGTGTGAAGTTTATTGAACAAGAAGATTGATACGCTTGATTCGATTGGAGGGATTGATTCGGGTGGAGGGTTGGGGGTGGGCGGTGGTTTTTTTGTTTTTGGTTTTGTTGGTTTTTGGGGAGTTTGTAGATTTTATATTA
>JANMME010000676.1:0-2284 GCA_031373015.1 Saprospiraceae bacterium | reverse complement strand
TTAGACACGGATTTGCACGGATTTTTTTGCATTCATCCAGAAATCCGTGCAAATCCGTGTCTAATCTGTGTCATCCGTGTCCCATCCTAACCAGTTACGACAAAGATATTCAAAGTTTGAATACGGTATCATCCACGCCCGCATTTACTTTTATTTCCGTAACGGTGACTTTGAACGGAACGGGGAACACGCCACTCACGGTCATGCTGCGTGGCATTTTCACACCGTTCGCATTTTGGTAATCGGCCATTTCAACCGTTTGGATCGTCGGGTTGCCGTCCATGCCCTTGCCTGTACTGACTTCACGCACTTTTAGACTGCTTTTGGTATCGTAGTATTCGGTTGCTTTTTTGCCGTCAGGCCGTTCTACTTCGACGGTGTAGGCGTTGCTGCCGTTGATTTCCTCGATGCCTTTGAGCACGAGTTTGTAACCGCCAGATTTATACCCCGCTTCTTTGCTGAACATCGCTTGTTCTTTAAGGTCGCCCAATTGCTCACCCTCAATAGTTTCTGTTTGCCCCATAGCAGATTGCATGCCTTGAGCTCCATCAAATATTTGTTTGTTCATTACTTGCCCATTCATGCTCATTTCTACCGCGATCTTGTTGCCTCCTTTTTGATAGGTCTTAATGCCAAAAGCAGGGCCGCCAACCTGCATATTGGAGGTGGATTGCAAATCCTTGATTCCGTTGATTCTAGCACGGCCACCTATGGCATTCAAATAATCTTCTACCACTTGTTCTGCCGTCAGCCCGGGAGGAAGGGCCGTGTTGGCTGCTTTTACAGGGTTGCCGAAAGCGTCGTAGAAATTGGTTTTCCCTTCGGCAGAAAACTGCTTTACCCGGTCGGCAACATCGTCCTTGTTGCCCACTATCAAAATGTGCGCCCGATCAGGGTGGATGTATTTTTTTGCCATGGCCTGCACTTCGTCTGCGCTTACGCTTTGCAGCACTTCTAAGTACTTTTCGTAATAATCGGCGGGAAGACGGTAACGTGCAGTGTTAAGCGCAAAAGTGGCGACAGTGCCAGGCTCTTCTAAGCTCCTGGAAAAATTACCAGCCATCACGTTTTTTACCACCTGCAATTCTTCATTGCCCACTTTTTCATCACCCAAACGGCGCATCTCTTTTAAGGCTTCAATGATGCTGCTGTCCGTCACAGCATTGCGTACGCTGGCAGAAGCATTGAAAGAACCAACTAATTTATCGGGATTCAGCGAACTGCCCGAGCCGTACGTCCAACCGTGGCCTTCACGGAGATTGCTGTTAAGGCGGCTGTTGAAATAGCCGCCCAGCAGCGTGTTTGCCACACGAGACCGAATGACATCGGGCGTTCCGGGTTGCAAATCAACGGGATAGGTGATGTTGATGACGGATTGAACCGCACCCGGTTTGTGTACAAAATCCACCTGAGTTTTTTCTGGCGGGCGTGGTATTCCGTAGTTATGCGTAGGGACCACTCCTTTAATCCATTGGCCAAAATACTGCTTGGCTTGTTTCTCAACCTGTGCTTTTGTCACATCGCCTGTCACCACAAGGTATGCGATATTTGGCTTAAAATAGGTTTTGTAATGGTCTTTGATTTGCTCCAAATTTATCTTTGCGAGCGTGGCTTCCGTCATGTTTTCGCCATAAGGGTGTTCTTTGCCGTAACGAAGTACCGATGCCACAATACTTGCAATAGCGTTGGCATCGTCTTTTTGCGAAGCAAGCTCACTCCCTGCCTGCTTTTTTGCTTTGTCGAGTTCTTCTTGTGGGAAAACAGGGTTGAGCAGCACATCGGCCATGATTGTCAACAATTTGTCGCTGTGCTTGCTAAGGCAACTGCCGTTCACGCCATTGGCATCTGTAAAAAACGTTGCGCCGAGGAAGTCAACCTGCTCGTCAATTTGCGCCTTGCTGCGCGTCTTCGTGCCTTTAGAAAGGAGTTGGCCCGTCATATCAATATAACCTGCGGCGTCTTTTTCCAAGACAGGGTCATAGTCCACAAACACACGATAAGAAACCGTTGGCAATTTGTGGTTTTCTACTAGAATGACTGTCAGGCCATTGTCGAGATTGAACGTTTCAGCATTCCCGATTTGGACTTTGGGCGCATTGCCGGGCGCGGGCGCGGCTTTTCGCACGTCGCCCGTGGGCAATGGGATTTTAGGGGCTTTGCTCGCAGCAGCTACGGGAGCCGGTGTTGTGGCAGGTTTTGTGCGGCTTGTTTTGTCAGATGTTTTTGGAGAGCAAGCGGCCAAAAGCAGCGACAAGCTTATGATGGAAAAGAATATTTTTTTCAT
>JANMME010000882.1:0-6542 GCA_031373015.1 Saprospiraceae bacterium | reverse complement strand
CACAACACCGACCTCACCGTGCTCGACGACGTGAGTTTCAACCTGGAACCAGGCGACACCTTTGCCATCGTGGGGCCTTCCGGCTCTGGCAAAACTACTCTGTTGGGCCTCTGCGCAGGGCTTGATCGCGCTACGAGTGGCTCCGTATCATTGAACAACATCGCGCTTGACACTCTTTCCGAAGACGAGAGGGCCGAAGTGCGCAACAAATACGTGGGTTTTGTTTTCCAGAATTTCCAACTCATCCCGACGCTCACGGCCCTCGAAAACGTGATGGTGCCGCTCGAGCTCCGGGGCGATAAATCCGCCGAGACCGTTGCCCGCGAATTGCTCGCCAAAGTCGGCCTCACGGATCGTCTCGATCACTACCCGACACAACTTTCAGGCGGCGAACAACAGCGGGTATGCATTGCCCGCGCATTTTCCAACAGTCCCAAAATTCTTTTTGCCGACGAGCCGACCGGCAACCTTGACGCCGACAATGCTGCTGGCATTGTAGATCTTATTTTTGAACTCAACCGCACGGCAGGCACCACGCTGGTATTGGTCACGCACGACACGGAACTTGCCCAACGGACACAGCGGATTTTGAAAATTAAGGGTGGGAGAGTGGAGTCGTTGAGTGGAAGTAGGCAGTAGGTTTTTTTTGATTGACGATTAATGGATTACATGATTGTTGATTTTTGATGTAAAGGAGGATGTTTTTATGGCCGAAGTGGCACATCAAACATTGCCAATCGTACATCACATCAAAAATCAACAATCATGTAATCTATTAATCGTCAATCAAACCACCTTAATAAGCATCACGAAAACAAGTTATAAACCGCCCAAGCACCCAAATACGCAGCAACGCTCATAAAACCAAACTGCAAGGCCGCCCATTTCCAACTCCCCGTTTCGCGGCGCACCACAGCCAAGGTGCTGAAGCACTGCATGGAGAGCGCGTAAAAAACCAGCAAAGAAAGCGCCGTGGCAAGGGTATAAACCGGCTTCCCGTTATCACTAAATTTCTCGTTTTTCATGCGCTCGCGAAGCGTGGCTTTGGCCGCGTTTTCGGAGCGGTCATTGATGTCGGCTTCTGCGCCACCCATGTTGTACAGCACGGCCAAGGTGCCTGTAAAAACTTCCCGGGCAGCAAAAGAAGTCAGCAGTGCGATGCCAATTTTCCA
This sequence comes from Saprospiraceae bacterium, assembly GCA_031373015.1. GTDB lineage: Bacteria > Bacteroidota > Bacteroidia > Chitinophagales > Saprospiraceae > M3007. The sequence goes on along the minus strand of JANMME010000882.1, from coordinate 5,370 downwards.
GTCGTAACCCAAGGGTCGAATGGCCGGTTCCATCACTTTCCCCGATTTCCCGGCCCAGGAGGCTTCGAGGCGGCGTTGTTGCACAAGTCCTTGTGTTTCAATAGAGTCTAGGCGCATTTGTGAAGCCTCCGTTTGTGCTGCCCGATCAGCTTGTTCAATGGAATCGCCAGGCCCAAAGCGCGACAAGCCCCAGAGTGCAATGGAGACGACCAGTATGATCTTGCCCGCGCCGACTATAAAAGCCTTCACTTTTTCCCACACGTTCAACAGCACATTTTTCCAAAGCGGCATTCGGTAAACGGGCAGTTCGATGGCGAGAAACGAGTGTTCGCGTCGGTGTAACCAGCGTTTCATTACCCAACCAGCAGTAAAAGCCGCCAACACCCCCAACACATACATGGCGCCAAAGACCAAAGATTGTAAACTCAACACCCCGCCCAATTTTACCGCCGGGACAGCCAGCCCGATCAATACCAAATAAACCGGAATCCGTGCACTGCAACTGATGAACGGAGTCACCATGACGGTGATAAGCCTTTCTTGCCAGTTTCCAATCGTGCGGCTGCTCATGATGGCGGGCACGGCGCAGGCGCTCCCGCTGATGAGCGAGACCATGCTACGCCCGTTCATACCAAAGCGCCGCATCGTGTTGTCGAACATGAACACCACCCGAGACATATAACCGACTTCCTCTAAAATGCTGATTAACAGGAATAGGATAGCGATTTGTGGCACAAAAACCAGGATGCCACCCAGTCCGGCCAGGATACCTTCCGTGATCAATTCCGTATACCATGCTTCAGGCATGCAGGCGGTAAGAAAGTCGGAAAGCCATGAAAATCCGTTTTCGATCCAGTCCATTGGATAACTGCTCCAATCGAAAATAGCCTGGAATACAAGCATCATCACGACAAAAAAGATCAGCGGGCCGCCCAGCCGATGGGTCAAGATGGCATCAATGCGATCGGTGGGCGTATTGGGGAAAGTAGGAGGACTTACAATGGCAGATTGGGAGATGGGGGTAAAACGGTCATACCGTTCAAGCGTTTCGTCTACCTGAGCGCGTAGTGACTGGAAATTTTTTGTCACTACAATAGTTGAAACGGTTTCCTTTTCCTGTGGTTTTAAAAAATGAAGCCAGCTTGCATGATGTGCAAGGAGCAAGGCGCGATAAGGGTTTTCTACATATAAATTTTGCCGAATGGCCTCTGAAACCTGCTTTTCCGATTCAGTGAGGGGATAGAATGGTGTGCGGTTGATGATTTCGGGTTTTCGATCTGCGGGGCCTTCGGAGGCTGCCGTCCGTGTACCGTGTACCATTTTTTCCAACTCCAAAATGAGCCGCATCGTATTATGCCCCGTTCGACCGCTGATTGGTATGACGGGAACGCCAAATGACTCAGACAATTTGGCTGCATTTACTTTTATACCGAGTTCTGCTGCGCTGTCCGACAGGTTGAGCGCAAGCAACATTGGGATTTTCAGGTCCAGCAATTGGGTAAAGAGCAGCAGATGCTTTTCCAGTTTGGTCACATCTGCCACATAGACCAATGCGTCAGGGAAATAGGGGTCGGCCGGGTTGGCCAGCACGGATGTTACCACCTTCTCATCTGTGGAGGTTGGATACAGACTATAGGTGCCAGGAAAATCGTAGAGAGTGGCCTCATTGCCGTTAGGAAATCTAAGAATGCCTTCTTTTACTTCCACGGTCACGCCCGGAAAATTGCCCGTGCGTTGCCGTAAACCGGTCATCTGGTTGAAAACCGTGGATTTGCCGCTGTTGGGATTGCCAATAAGTGCAATTTTAAGCGTGGGAGAACCGCCGTCGTCGTTCATAAAAAAGGCGCGTAATACGATTCGCGCGGATTCAAAAGGGTTACAGCTCCAAAAGTATACTTGCCGCTTCTTCCTCACGGAGTGCCAGCCGCACACCATCTGCTTTTACATAGTAAGCGCTTCCAAAAGGTGATTTTCGGATCATTTCAATGCGGGTGCCGGGCAGTAAGCCCATAGAAGTGAGTTTACAGGCCAAAGCCGAATCATCAAAAGCGATAGCACGGGCGCTCTCATTGGTTTTTAGTTCGAGGATGCTGCGATAGCGTCGTTGCATATTTTCTTATTTAGACAAAATCAACGCACAAAAGTAGGGCCTCATGGCCTTCGTAGGGTAATGTTTCAAACACTTTTTTGTCATAATATCTCCTTTCGACCGCGTTCCTTATCAATTCGGATTGATTTTCTTTCTGGAAAAATACGCTGGTTCGGCTTTGTAAAACTTTTCTGTGGCATCCAATTGCTCGATTACTTCAAGTGGATCATCCTGATCCGTTTCCTCTTTAACCACTTTCCCTTGCAAACGATCCAATTCGCGTTCAATGTCTAGCAAAGCACTTTCAATATTGGGCAGCGGCCTATGGATAATGAGCCTCACAATACCCTCTGGGTCAATAATGAGCGCGAGGCGGTCGCAGCCGAGTTGGGGGCGACGCCCGGAGGCTAGGCCGTAAAGTTTGGCAATGTGAAAATCGAGGTCCTCAATGACCGGGGCCTTGAGATAAATTCCGATGAAACGGCGGGCTTTGTCGGCCCATTGGTTGTTCTGGCGCAGGGATTCGTTGGAAAGGGCAAGTACTTTGGTGTTGCGCTCGTTGAGCCAACGCTCTTTCATGGCAAGAAAAGCCGAAAACATGGTCCATGCCGAAGTGAAATTGGCAGGGTGCGCAAAGAAAATACACCAGCAGCCCTCGCTGTATTCCGGAAAACGGAGGAGGCCTTTTTCAGTCTGCACCTCAAAGGAGGGAGCGAGGTCGCCGATTTGGGGGAGTTTTTTTCTGTGTTCCATTTTTAGAAAAGGTAGTGAAAGGCCGATCAGACTACTGGACATTTTGACATTGGACATTGGATGTGCACTCTAAAAACTTGAAAATCATGCACTTGCTGAATCCTGTCTAACGTCCAATGTCAAAATGTCCAGTAGTCTGAAGGTTGATATTCAACATTTAAGAACCTAAATTAAGGGGCAAAGGTTTGGGTGTCTTCCAAATCTGCGCCAAAAATAAGCCTCTTTTGTGGAATACACAGCCGAAGCCTTGCGAAAACATCATCGTAGTTTTGCCCCCTATGAAAGTTGCCGGATTCACCTTTGTCAGAAACGCCCTCTCCTACGACTATCCAGTGGCGCAGGCCATCCGCTCCATCCTGCCTATTTGCGATTATTTCGTGGTGGCGGTGGGCAAATCAGAAGATGCTACGCTCGAACTGGTGCGCAGCATCGGCGACCCAAAAATCCACATTATCGAGACTGAATGGGACGACTCGCTCCGGGCGGGCGGCCGTGTGCTGGCTTTGGAAACAGACAAAGCTTTCCAAGCCATCCCGGCTGAATACGACTGGTGCTTCTACATCCAAGGCGACGAATGTGTGCACGAAAACGCGCTCCCAAACCTTCGCGCAAGCATGGAGCGATGGCTGAACGACCCGCAAACAGATGGATTGCTTTTTGATTATCGCCACTTTTACGGCTCTTACGACTTTATTGGCAGGAGCCGCCGATGGTATCGCCGCGAGATTAGGATTGTCCGAAATGACAAGCGAATTTATTCCTACCGCGATGCACAAGGCTTCCGGAAGCGAACCATAAACGGAGACCGGAGTGGGGCTTCCCCCCTTAATGGGGTGGGGGGGGAGGCCAAGCTGCGCGTTCGCCTTGTCAACGAGTACATACACCATTACGGTTGGGTACGGCATCCAGGGGTGCAGCAGCAAAAGCAACTGCATTTTAAAAAGTTATACCTCTCGGATGAAGACGCGCTGAACCACGTTGGCACATACAAAAGCTTCCCTTACGATGGTTCAGAACCCCTGGAACGTTTTGAAGGAACACACCCAGCCGTAATGTTGCCACGGATCGAAGCACAAAACTGGCATTTTCAAAGCGACCCCACTCAAGCCCGTTGGCCGCTTAAAGACCGGATTTCCAACTGGATAGAAAAGTGGACGGGCTGGAGGCCAGGCGAGTACAGAAACTATATTTTGCTCAAGTGATCTATACGCATTTCTCTCCCAATTTTGCTCATGAACTACAACCGTAAAAAATTCCGCTCCATTTCCAACTCCCCAAACGGCGAGGTTTCAGGTGACACCCTTTTTCATTACCAGCAAACAGGCAATATCGTCACGGCTCACTATTCAGGTGGCGGCATTGCAGAAGGTCACTTGATTGCGCTGGTGGACGAGCAGGGCTGCCTTGACATGCGCTATCACCATGTGAACAAACAGGGCGAGCTGCAAACGGGCATTTGCCGGTCCCTGCCTGAAATATTGTCCGATGGCCGGATTCGGCTGCACGAGACCTGGCAATGGACGAGTGGGGATGATTCGTCGGGTAGTTCGGTAGTGGAAGAATGTTAAGGAGTTTTGCCAACTCTTAACGAAAGCGAATTTGGAGGCAGCGTACTTTTGCGAGGCTTTGCGGCTCAGGTCATTTTGATACTTACCGGCTTAGCCTGACGACTCAGATTTTTGGTCCCATACCCCGCTCATTTTCAAAAATAAAATTAAGCATGAAACAAATTGCCCTCCCCACCTTGCTTCTCGCCGCAGTCGCTGCTGCCACCTTGTCCTTCCGGAATCCGGACCCAGAGCCATTAAAATGGTACACCTGGGAACAAGCTGTGGAACTCAACAAAACCAAGCCCAAGAAAATCGTGGTGGATGTGTTCACCGACTGGTGTGGCTGGTGCAAAAAGCTGGACAAGGGTGCTTTACTGGACCCAGAGGTGATGGCTTACATCGCGGCCAATTTTTACCCCGTGAAGTTTAACGCCGAGCAGCGCGAAGAGATCAAATTCAGCGACGAAACCTTTGGCTTTGTCCCCAACGACAATGGCCGAGGTGGTGTGCATTCCCTTGCATACGCATTGCTTGATGGTCACATGGGCTACCCAACACTGGTGTATTTGAATGAAAAATACGAGCGCATCATGATCTCTCCGGGTTTTAAGGAAACGCCAGATTTGATGAAAGAACTGCATTTTGCAGCCGAGGAGATGTACAACAAGACCACTTGGGAGAAATACAAGGACGGAGAGTAGAGTTTTGGATTTACGATTGCCAAACGATTTGTGGCAAAAAAATCGGGACGAATAGCAAACAGCATTCGCCCCGATTTTTTATGGTCACGATGGTTCAAGCAATCGTAAATCCAAAATCGTAATTCGTAAATCGCCTTACTTCTTCCAAGGCATCTCCAGCACGCGCTGGGCGCAAAGGCGGCCTACTTCGAGGCCCACTTCGCAGTCCATGCGGAAGTGAACGCCCAATGGAATACGCGAATAAGCATCTTCTTCCCCTAACTGAGAGAAGGAAGTG
>JANMME010000637.1:0-2778 GCA_031373015.1 Saprospiraceae bacterium | reverse complement strand
AAGCGAGAAGGCGACAAATAATGAAGACCTCGGAGCTTTTCGAAAACCTCTGAGGTCTTCATTATTTGTCGCCTTCTCGCTTTTTGCAGATTGACTATTTTTGCCCCATGGAAGAAACACTACATTTCAACTCCGAACTGGAAGAATCCAACAACAGACTCTGGGGATGCCATTTCGCCGTGCCAAACCTGCTGGCCGAAGCCTTAATCACGGCGGAAGAAGGGAAACGGGTCGTCTGTACTCTGAACGAAAAAATAACGTACCAATGTGCCTTGCTCCCGCGCGGCGATGGTTCGTACCTGATTACGGTCAATAAAAAAATACAAAGCCAATTAGGTTTGAAAATTGGCTCGAAAGTCAAGGTTAGCCTTCAAAAAGACGAAAGCGAATACGGCCTGCCCATGCCGGAAGAGCTCGCCGAATTATTGAAACAAGACGAGGAAGGCAATCGTTTGCTCCACGCGCTCACGCCCGGCAAACTCCGCACCTTGTTATATATCGTTGGACAGCCAAAAAATTCGGATATTCGATTGCACCGTGCACTCGTCGTAGTGGAGCATCTGAAGGCGAACAAGGGTAAAATTGATTACAAACAATTGAACGTATCGGTACGGGACAAAGGCTGACTTTGGAAATTTGTCACCCCAATTCATGCGTTATTTACTGGACGCGGCACTAGGAACTGCTTTTGGCCGTACTTTTGCTATCCCCTACACACGAACTTTCTCAAAAAAGCGTTTTGCCTCCAAATTTCAACTGCTACTGGCTCAAAACTATACACCCGATGTTTCGCAAGTTATCGCTCATGGCCCTTTTGGCAGGCATTTTCTGCCTTGCTGCGTTTCGGTCGGACCCATTCTCCTACGAACGTCCGCTTCCGTTCAATTCAACCATTGACCATACTTTGTTGGATGTTGAGCGTGCTGTACCCGTCTCATTGAGCGAATCATTTGCGGCAGAAGCCGACAGCCTCAACGGTTTGCGGGTTATGATGCTGAATTCATTTGTCTACGACAGCGCTTATGCAAACAAAGTGGAGCGCGTGATCCAGCGGCGCATGCCTTCGAGTGCCTTCACAGAATTCTGGGAGGGCTCGGCAGATGAATTGACGACGGCGTTGGCCGGCCAAGATGCCGTGGTGGTTGCTTACCCTACCGGAAGTTCGCAAGAACTCATTCGGTCTTATGGCAAAGTGCTCTCTCAATTTATTCGACTGGGCGGAGCGGTAGTGTTGACTGGAACCCATGAATTTGGTGCACTGCAACAACTTGGCCTGTTCGATCTTGACTACGGTTACTACTGCAAAGAGCAGAGTATCGGACAAATCTTGCCAGAACATCCTGTTTTTCAGGGTGTTGGAACTGATTTTTCTACAGAAGTATATCAATATCCGCTCGACATTTCAGACCCCAATTTTGTTACCCTTGCCGAAGTACGCGGGTATCCATTCATGGGTTTCAAACAAATTGGCGCAGGCAAAGTGGTGTATCTGGGCTTGGAATACTATTTTGATGAGCCCCAATCGTCGCGCTTGCTCACCAATGTACTGCGTTGGGCTGTCAAACCCCGTGTGAAACGGAGTGAAGTGGTGCTTTTTGCAGGTAAAGGCTTTGATAAACCCAATACTTTTGACCTCAAAATTTATCCAAACCCTTACATTAGCAAAGCTACGCTCGACATGGATATTACAAAGCCAACCTCTATGGCTGTAGATATGACCGACGAACTCGGGCGGGTGACGGTACTGCTTCCCCGTCGCAACCTTTCAACCGGCCTTTATCGTTTAGAACTTCCCAATCTTGAACCGGGTGTTTATTTGGTGCAATGCCAGAGCAGCGAAGGGACGGTGGTGCGGAAAGTGGTCAAAGCCGCGGACAACTAATTGCAATTATAGATTCGTTTTGTTGTGAAGTCGTGTGATAAACATGCCGTCCTGACTTCGGGGCGGCATGTTTTGTTTTTATATAGAATCGGCTAAACTCTAATATACTCCAAAATCAAAAATATTGAGCGGCAATTTTGTGACAACCAATTACTTATTCAAAATTCAACATGAGACATCTACTACTGCTTTCCACACTTTATTTGTCCTTCTTCACCCATCTTCAAGCCCAGCAAACTTTTACCCTAACCCCTAACCCTGTTATTGGAGAATATGTAGACGATTACATAAATGAAGGCCGGGCAACTATAAAAAACACCACTTCCAACACACATAATTTCCGTTGGAAACGCACCATTATTCGATTGGACAATGACTCCACTTGTTACACGGCAGTTACGGATCCGTACCTTCATTGGTATCATGCCGTTAGCGAAAAGAATTTTACCATGGATGCGGGTCAGGAAGGCCCGTTATACGTCACGCTCTATGATTTTGAACAAGCGGGGTGTTGCGCCATTGTGCAGATGAAGGTAAAAAATTTGGATGTGCCCACTGACTCCATCGAAGCCTATTATTACTTGAGAAGCTGCCAACCCCTAGCTGTTTTGGACCTTCAAAAATCTTCGGTTCAGGTATTCCCAAACCCGGTCGCACAATATTTCAGCCTGCAAAACGCCAAATTCGTGCACCGTCTGACGCTTTGCGATGCCAGCGGGAAAATGCTCAAGCGGATGCAGGCCAATACAGAGCATCGGTATGGAATATCTGACTTACCGCTTGGGACCTTTTATTTGGTGTTGGGAAACAAAGACGGGGGCATTCTACAAGTCTTGCAATTCCAAAAAGCGTCCGATTAGGCAGATAGTGTTGTGAGGACAGATTTGGATCACTTG
>JANMME010000577.1:0-2762 GCA_031373015.1 Saprospiraceae bacterium | reverse complement strand
GATGGCGTATTATTGGATGGTCCTGGCCTTATGGTCGGCACACAACGCCTGCCCGCAGGGTACAAACTGGCAGTGGGTGGCAAAGTCATCTGCGAAGAACTCAAAGTGCAGTTGCAGAACGCCTGGCCGGACTACGTTTTTTGCAAAGGCTACAAGCTCCCGACCCTCGAGGAAGTGGAGCGGCATATCCAGGCAGAAAACCACCTCCCCGGCATGCCTTCCGCTTGCGAAGTAGAAGAAAACGGCATCTCGGTCGGCGAAATGCAGACCAAAATGATGGAAAAGATCGAGGAGCTGACGCTGTACGTTATCGCCATGAATAAAAAAATAACGGTGTTGGAAAACGAAAATGCAGCATTAAAAACCAAAAATGAAAAGAACTGATTCTTCGCCTGTAAAATTTACCACCATGAAAAAGCACCTCTATTTAGTACTCCTTATATTAATGGTCCGGCAAGTCGCCGTTGCCCAAACCCCGCAGATATCCCCGCTCCAACACTTCATTCAGGAATCCGAGCGCCGGGGAGAAACGTTCGAACGGATTGCACTTTTTGACTTTGCCGCCGACGAATCCAATAAGCACGGGAATTTTATAAAGTTGTCCGTTTCGGTTGAAAAACTCAAGGCGATTTCCCGGGAAAAGCCGACTTCGATTCTGGTGAACGTCCCAATAAATGGCAGGGAATCCATCGAGCTTAAGATGACGAAGGTGGATCTTTTTACCGAAGACTTTCAGCTCCTGACGGAAGACGCGTCCGGACAGCAGAAAATCCAGGCCGACCTGGGCGTATGCTATCGTGGCATCGTGCCATCACAACCCGGGCCCAGCCTGGCCACCCTGCGAATTTATGGCAACCAGATCTACGCCTTTTTTGCCATCGACGATCATCAATGGGAATTGCAACAAGCGAGGGAATCGGACGATTATATTTTAGTGCGGGATCCCAAGTCAGACCAGGAAGGTCTTCGCTTTGATTGCGGCACCCCGGACGATGCCCTCCACGCTCCTCCTCCAGGGTCCATGGAAGATGCTCTAACAGTTTACAATGCGCATTGTGTCAAAGTTTATTTCGAAGTAGATTTTGGATTATACCAGCAGTTTGGCTCGTCCATAAATAATGTACTGAATCACGTAGCCAATTTATTTGCTACGATTAGTCTGGCGTACCATAATGAAGGTATTTCCATGGCAATCAGTACTACCCTTATGTGGCAATTCCCTGATCCTTATGCGGACGATACACGCATCCATGCTTTAAATGACTTTGGTGACAACAGGCAAAATCTGATCGTTTATAATGCAGATATTGCGGCATTGCTGAGTTGGCATACTTCCCCGCTTTTTGGAATTGCCGGTGCCGGTGGAGGCGCGCTATGTACTACTTATACGCCTTCTTCCGATTATAATACAAATGCCAATATCGGGCCGTACATCTTTTGCGACTTAAATTACGGTGGTAGTTATTACAACTTTCCAGTCCCGGTTTTTAACAATCAAATTTACCTGATCGTCCACGAGCTGGGGCACGTAATCGGCTCGCCTCATACCCATTGGTGCGGCTGGCCGGGGGGAGCGATTGACAATTGCAATGCCACGGAAGGGGGCTGCTCAATCGGACCGGCGCCGACCAACGGCGGCACCTTTATGAGCTATTGTATTACGGCTGCTTCTCCCATGAATTTCCTGGCAGGATTTGGCCCACTTCCCGGCAATGCCATCCGCAGCGCTGTTTTCAATGCCAATTGCCTGACTACCTGTACGACCCTGGCGCCCGGTTGCGTGTCCAGGTTAAGTCTTTCTAACCCGATCAGTGAAGATTTTGTACACTTTGAAGCCGACGATGAAATATTGGCCTACAATATCCTCTTCCCCGGGAGCATTGTGATTTATGAGGCTGGCGACTCGGTTATTCTGAAGCCGGGCTTCAGGGCATTGGCCGGTTGCAATTTTCGCGCCTATATCGGCGCTTGCTACGGTAATGCCGCCCCTCCGGAAAATGAAACAGCGGGGGATCGGTCTTCGGCAGAAGTCCACCTGGGCACAGGAGATACGCAGCTCAAGATCAGCCCGAATCCGTTTACTTCCGGCACCTCGATCCAGTATGTGCTTACCGAAGTATCGGAGGTAGATCTGCGGGTGTACAACGCGCTGGGCGGCCTGGTCACGCAACTTGTCCGGCTGGAGCGGCAGGCAGCTGGGACATACGAATTCAAGTTCGAGGCGGCCGACCTACCCAACGGTATTTATTTCTTGGTCCTGTGGGAGGGTAAAAACAGGTACGCGAAGCGCATGGTATTGTTGAAATAAAAGCAGCGACTGCTTTGAAACAGTCCTGCTTGAATTCGTACTGATTGCGGGCATTTACCTGGGTCCAACTCCAATATCCAAGGCGGGGGGCTGAAGGTAAAAGTGGTGAAGAGAGGTGAGAAATGATGCTGGCCTAACTTTATAAAGCCAATTCCCGCGGCATCTACGCCTTTCCAGGTAGTTCCACTCCACACATCTCAGTAGTGCAAAATCCTCCTTTCCACTGATTCTGTCAGGGTGAAAGCAGGGAGACCTTTGCAGCACAAAATCTTTATCAACATTCAAAACCAAATACAATGAAAGTTCCCCTCAGATTATCGCTGCAGAAGTTTTCCGCTTCTACCGCAGGTGCCTCAAAAACACCGAACCCATTTACACCCTATTTTTTTCACAAACAAACACTGTTAACCACCATGAAAAACACCTCTTTGTTTTCCATTGCACTCCTGTTGTG
>JANMME010000571.1:0-2058 GCA_031373015.1 Saprospiraceae bacterium | reverse complement strand
TGGTTCTTGAAGGCTGGCGCTTACATACAAAGTAGTGATGCCAGCATAGCTTTTGTGTCCACCAATTCGATATCGCAGGGTGAACAGGTGGCCGAACTATGGCCCTTGTTGTTTGACCGATACCACCTCGAAATTGCCTTCGCGCATCGTACATTTGCTTGGGGCAGCGAGGCGCGAGGTAAGGCCAATGTTCATGTGGTGATTATCGGATTGATCAAGACCTCAGATCAGCCCGCGGAAAAGCGACTGTTTGACTATGATGACATCAAGAAAGACCCAACTGAAGCTAAAGTGAAAGTTATTTCACCGTATTTGTTTGATGGAGGATTGCTTGCTGACAGACACACAGTGGTACGAGAGGTCACGCGAGCTCCGCATAATATGCCCTCACTTGTCTTTGGAAATATGCGGAATGAGGGCGGCCACCTAATACTCAATGACGAACAAACCAGTGAGATTTTGGACGAAAATCATGCCAATAAGCGATTAATACGAACATTAGTTGGCGCTGTTGATTTGATCAATGGTGACCATCGAAACTGTCTTTGGCTTCAAGATGCAAAACCCGCCGAAATCCGCCAGAGCAAAGCTATTTTGAATCATATCAAATTGGTAAAAAGCTATCGGTTGAATAGTACAAGAGATGCAACACGAAAATTGGCGATGGCACCGCATTTATTTGGGGAAATTCGCCATACTGGCAAACCTCAGATTATTATTCCGAGGCACTCCTCTGAACGTAGAGAGTATGTTCCAATGGGTTATTTCGATGGAAAGGCGATTGCACATGACAGTTGTCTGTTCACTCCAGGAGCGTTACCCTTTCATTTCTCCCTCATCACCTCCCGCATGCACATGTCATGGCTCCGATTCATTGGGGGCAGATTGAAAAGTGATTATCGCTATTCCATTGGCCTTGTTTATAACCCCTTCCCAAGGCCCGATCTTGATGACGTCAAAAAGGAAAGACTGAACAAGCTGGGTCAAGCCATTTTGGATGCTCGATTGCAGCATCCGCAATCCACACTGGCCGACCTCTATGACCCGCTGACCATGCCTGCTGACTTGCGCAAGGCCCATGAGGCCAATGACAAGGCCGTGGACCAGCTTTATCGCAAGGAGCCTTTCGCCTCTGACCGAGCCCGCGTTGAATTTCTGCTGGCCCGTTATGAACAGATCATCGCACCTGCATTGGCTCTTGTAGCGCAGAAGCCGAAGAAGGGCAAAAAGTAGGTGTGAGCGTTTTGGTATTGCATTGGTTATGCCGATGAGAGCGGGGTTCCAACTTTCGTTGGAATGACGGTGGGTGGGGTTGGATCACCCGTCGATGCTGCCCATATAACAAGAAACCCCGCCGGGACTTGTTATGGTCCTTGGCGGGGTTTGCCCTTTGCAGGGTCTTGAGGCTCAGCGGTTTCCCGCGAGCAATCTTATCCAATGTGGGATGAATTCCATAAAAGTCAAGTTAAAGCGGGAAAGGCTTGATTCCCAAAGCAAACAGGATTCCAAGTTGCACCCGCTTCACATCAGATTCTGGCAGTTTCGGAGTAATATACTGTCGCTTCCCCGACGAATCCCGTTGTGTTCGAAAAAGGTCGAGACGTGCAAACGACACAGTTGCCAACATATCGCATTTCGCCCACACGACCGTATTCTCAAATGGGGCTGGAAGTGGCCTCACAAAATTCAGCTCCACCACATAGTCAACTTCAGCCAACCCAGGTTTTGAAGAGAGTGGAACGACCGTACATAAATGGTCGCGATGCCTAAGGCGGGGAGACATCACAATGACAGGGCGGCGTTTCACCATTTCTGGTTCTCGAAAGCCACCAAGGGCGTAGTCGCACAACACTATTGTTCCCGGTAAAACCGGATATTTTATTGCCATGGTTGCAACGATATATCGTCGGCTTTTGGTAATGTAAACGATCCCTTGCTGTCTGTTTCGCCGCCTCAAAGAGTCAGGGAAGGGCAAAAACAAAAAGGGCCACCTCGCGGCAGCCCTCATAGTCCCGTTTCGATGTGACCCTTGTCAGGCCATCTTGCTTTTGATCATTC
>JANMME010000544.1:0-2691 GCA_031373015.1 Saprospiraceae bacterium | reverse complement strand
TCGGATCGTCCTAATCGAATCAATCGGCCAATCGTACCAATCGGTCAATCGAACAATTAAACTCCTCCCCCCAACCACTGCTTGAACGCCTGTGCTTTCTCGCGCGAGATGTCCACAACGGTGTTGACAGGGGCTTTCATTTTCACCTGCAACTTTCCATAAGAATCCGTGCGGTAACTCTCCACGGCGTTCACATGCAGGAATACCTGGCGGTTGGCACGAAAAAAAACGGCCGGGTTCAGCAATTCTTCCAGCTCGTCCATGGTTTCAAAATCCGTCACCAATTGTTGTTTGTCGGTGGTTACGATGTAGATAAGGGTGTCTTTCTGAAAACCAGCAATGTTGTTCTGGCTCACCACCACGTTCATTTTCCCCTGATGGGCAAGGAAACGCTCCTTGTAATATTTGGTTTTCCTGGCTTCGGCCATTTGGGAAATCAAGGTTTTGACTTGCTCCCGAAGGTCTGTTTGGCCTTTGGAAGTAGCCCATTTTAATTTTTCAAGCGCCAGGGCGAGTTCCTTTTTATCAACGGGTTTCAGGAGGTAATCAATGCTGTTCACCTTGAACGCCCGGATGGCATAATCATCGTAGGCTGTAGTGAAGATGACGGGGCAGCGCACAGTCGTCCGCTCGAAAATATCGAAACTCGTGCCATCGCTCAGTTGGATATCAAGGAACATCAAATCTGGCTCGTCGTGGGTATTGAGCCATGCCACTGCCTCTTCGACCGAAGTGAGCGTACCAAGCACCACGATGCCCGGTTCGGCCTCGGAAACGAGTTTTTTTAAATCCTTGGCGACGAGTGGTTCGTCTTCTACGATGAGGGCTTTCATACTTTTATGATTTTGGACACATATGCAGGAAACGCTTAAAGTCGAACGATACAAGTGGAACACGGATGACACGGATGAGACACAGATTTTCACGAATAAAATCTGTGTCTCATCCGTGTCATCCGTGTTCCACTTGTCAACTATCAATCAATGGCAGGCGCACTGTAAACTTCTCCTCCGTTTCCAGCACTTCAAGCGGCCGGTCAGAAAGGTAATGGTAAAGCGCTCGAAGACTCTCCAGCCCTTGCCGATTGGAAGTTTCTACTTGTTTCTTTCGCTGGATGTTGTTCGTGATGGAGAGCGTGTTGCCCTCCGTTTCGATGGAAATTTTTAATGGACTTTGTGCTGAAATGACGTTGTGTTTTACCGCGTTTTCGATCAGGATTTGAAGGGTAACGGGGACAATGCCTTTTTCAAGCGTTCCATTTGAAGGCATTTTTATGTCAATCATTATGTCGTCTTCAAACCTCGTTTTCAGCAAAAAAATGTAGTTTTCGACAAAATCCAGTTCGTTTTTGAGCGATACGGTTTCCTTTTCCTTGTGCTGCAAAAGATAGCGATACACTTTTGAAAGGTGCTGCAAAAAATCGGAAGCGAGTTGTTGGTTTTCAAAGATCAGGCTGTTCAGCGAGGTGAGGGAGTTGAACAGGAAATGCGGGTTAAGGTGATTGGTAAGGGCAATCAGCCGGATCTGAGCCGAACGTTTTTCGATTTCCAGCAGGCTTTTTTCTTTTTCCTCCAATTGTCGCCGCACCTCTTGCCGCGCTTCTTCGATCTGCGTCAGGACTATTTTATTACTGCACAAGGCCGCGATGGCGGTCAGGATTTGAAGGTGCCAGGGGGTGTAAAAACCCTTCTGAGAATGCTCCGAATCTATGACCCCGATGACGCGGCCTTCGGCCAATATTGGGACTGCCAACTCCGAATGTCGCGTCGCGTCGTCTACGATGTAACGCGGATCCGCAGCCGTATCAGCGACAAGTTCGGCGCGGCCTTTAGCGGCTACGGTGCCGACAATACCTTGATTTATTTGGATTTCTATTGGGCTGACAATCTTTTGATCAGCGGTAGACTTTTGCCCCCAGGCGGCTTTTTGTACCAGCACATTCCGGTCAGGATCAAGCAAATAAATGACACAATCCTCCCAACCGAGCCGCGCGATACATTGCTGGGCCACATCCCAGAGTACTTCGTCCACCGTATTTTTTTCGCTGATAGATCGGTTGAAATAATTGACCACCTGCTCGATTTCCAGCTCGTATTGCAGGGCGGTGCTGCGGAGTTTTTCCATCTCCAATTGCTGATCTTGAAGTCGGCGCACTCGATTTTCACGGTAGCGGATAAAGAAAGCAAACGCGCCAAGAAACGCGCCAATAGAAAGCAGGCGAAACCACCATGTTTGCCAAAAAGGAGGTAGGATTGTAAATAATAGCGGCCTTTTGAGTTCATGCCAAACTTTGCCTGTGAGGCTGGCAGCCACCGCTAATTGGTAATCTCCGGGCGAGAGGTTTGGAATACGGAAACGACTGCTCGGCCCAATTTCCACCCAGGCATCGGAGTGGCCGCGCAGTTGGTAGCGGTACTGAACTTTGGCCGCGTTGTTGTAGTAGGGCGCCACTACTTCAAAATCCAGTGTATTTTGCCAATACCGCAATGTCAAAACATCCGGTATAAAATTCAAAAGGCTGTCTCCGTCATTGATATTGATGGATTGCAGGCTGATGTTGAGCGCTTGGTCGCCCATGGCGATGTTTTCAGGTCGGAAATAGTTGATGCCATTTTGGCCGCCCATAAAGAGGTCTCCATTACTCGCTCGCAAGGCGCTCCAAGGGTTGAAAACATGGCTTTGGATGTTGTC
>JANMME010000538.1:0-3146 GCA_031373015.1 Saprospiraceae bacterium | reverse complement strand
GTGTCATCTGTGTTCCAATCTGTGGCGCAATGGAACACAGATGACACAGATGCAAGCAACACAGAAGAAACACAGATCATTCACAATCATAATCTGACAAAGTAGAATTAGGAACGGGTGAATAATAACTTGTTACTTAATGGTTTTTTGATGTTTTTTTACTGCTTTTACCCCCTGCCGCAAAATTCAATTGAGCTTGAAACTGGATACGCCCAGCAAACCCACATTGCAGTAAATAGCCGCCACGTAATTGCCCTTCTTTAGTCGTTCGTCCAACTTATATGAGAACGAAAGCCGTTGGGTTTCGCCCAGCGAAACCGCTTTTACCTGCTGTGCTTCGATGGATATGCTTCCAGAAGGTGCTTCTACAGTAGTTTTAATAGCGTTTTTAGCGGAAACGGGCTTTCCATTTTCGTCGGTTATAGCCAGATAAAGGTGCTGTGCGCCCTGGTAACTGGTGGGTACGTCTACCAGATCGAAGCTTACTGTGATCCCGCGGGCTTTTTTGGCTCGAATGGTCTGTTTGTCGTTCCCGCGCTCCACCTCTACCTTGAAAGCCGTGGCTTTGAACTTGGCGCTCTGGGTTTTACGGATTTGATCTTCCAGTTTTTTTGCGAGATCGTCCACCTGGCCTGTCAAGCTGCTGTTTTCGGTTTGCAACTCCTTGTTTTCGCCTAGGAGCCGTGCGTTTTCTGCTTTCAATTGCTCGTTTTCTGTTTGCACGGCGGTGATCAAGGTCTCGTACTCAATTTTGAGCTGGCGCAGTTCCTCCAGTTGGGTGCGCAGTTCCGTAAGCTGCCGATTGTTTTGCGACTTGATTTTTTTGATGGCAGCGTCTTTTTGGGCTATTAATTCGGCGGTACTGGCCTCCTTGCCCCGCAGGTCTTCATTCTCCGTTCGCACGTTGCCGTAAGCCATGCTGAGGCTGTCCAGATCGTGCTCCAGTTTTGCTTTTTGTGCTTCGAGCGATTCGACGCTTTCGGTGAGTCGAGTATTGTCCGATCCCATATCGCTCGATTTTTTCCAAAAGTAAATGCCTGCTCCTATGCTTAAAATGAGCAGCAGGATCAAAATGACTAAAAGGGAGCGCGAGTTTTGGTTGTTGCCTTGGTTGTAGCTCATAATTGTTGACGGAATGAAGTTAAAACGTTAGAATGGCCCAACAAAGAACGGATATTGTCTGCTAGGCCTCCAATATTTGGTATCGCAAAGTTGCAAACGCAAACGCAAATACAAGGCGCAAATTAAACTGCAATTCCGAGTTCCCAAGATAAAGCTGATTTGTCATTCTAACGGAAACCGTCCACATCAAGTGCGCTTTGCCCGAGTATTTGCCCTTTTGAGTGCTCGGTAGGGCAAATGCTCAAGCAAAGCGCACTTGATGTGGACGGTTTCCGTCAGAATGACAAATCTTGGGATTAGCGCTGAACAGAATTGAAATTGGTTGAAGCTTATATGCAAACTTAAATCTTCACCAACTTCCCGCTAGCCGATTTGCTTCCGGTCCGTACCCGCCACACATACACGCCGGATTGCGGCATCGCCTGTGGCGCGATCTCCAGCAAATGATTGCCCGCGCTCAAATCCAAATCATTCACCCACAAGGTTTTACCAGAGAGGTCAGCGATTTCAACCCGCACAGGCTCGGCTTGCGCAAGACGGACCGGGATGCTTGTTCCTGCGTTGGTAGGGTTGGGTTGTGGAATAAAAATGGTAGTTTCTTCGAACGATACAGGGGTATCGTTTTGACGGAAATCGAGTGCAAGTGATTGCGGTTCGTCGCGAAGACTGCCGAGGTTTTCAAAATAGGTGGAGGCTTTGAAAACCGATGAAACTTTCATGGATTCGAGGGCCCGTATGCGAAGCCGGAGCAAATCCTGCCCCGGCACAAGCACTTGAGCCTGATCGCTTTCCCAGACGAAATTGAGTGTGCCATGCTTGGGTTGGTTGAAATTATCGGCATCAAAACCTGGTAAATCGCCTGCTATGATTTCCACCATTTCTACTTTTTCAGGGTCGAATTGAAGCCCCATTTGCAAACCGGCCCAATCACCCGCCTCCGACATTTGGAGCGTTATTTCGGTGATTTCATCCTTCAGGAGGGTCGCATCGGGCAAGGTCAGGCTGCGCTTGGGAAGGCCACGGTCGTGAACCGGAGGGGCTTGCAGGCCCGGCCAAGCGTCGCAGTCGAGGTCGCCAATTTTGATGGCTTTAAAAGCCACTTGGTAAGCAGACTCCACTGCGTCGGCAATGCTGACGGTTTCGGGGAACGCCGTTTGGAAAGGATTTTGCTGGTTGGGAAAAGCGAAATTAGCATCCACAAAACGCCATGAAGTGTTGTTTGGGAAATCGCTATAAGTGCCTACGATGAGTTTTCGCAGTTCGATCACATCGAAGCTCGTGATCGTGCCGCTCTTGTTCGCATCGGCGGCGATCATGGCGTAGGGTGAGAAATCTGTTTCGATGCCAAGGATCCAGCGCCTGATTTTGATGAGGTCGAGCACCGTCACACCGTTGGTGGGAAAGTCGTCTTTTTCGGGGGCGATTGTAAAGGTGGAAGCGAGGGGAATATTCAAAGCAGGGCCATATAAACAGCCATTGGCATCTATCGAATCCATCTGGTTAAAGTAAGAATACGGCGGCGCAAAACTGGACGTGCCATTTATGTGTACGGCAGTGCCCATTGTAGGTGCATGGTTGCACCAGTTTTCAATACAAGTGCTTATTCCCATGTTTCCTGACCCGCAATTGCCGATATTGTCTTGCACGATTACATACGTCTCACAATAATCTGCGTTTCCAGTCAGGTCTTTTGCCCAAAGTTCTACGGTTTGAGTGCCGAGTTCATCGCAGGTGTAGGTCACGCTCGTTTGGGGATTTCCCAAGAAATCCAAAGGAAAGCCAGTGCCCGTACCGCTCTTTCTGATCGCGATTTTGATCTGGGGCGAAGGGCTGCTGTTGTCTTCTGTGTATTGAAGAAAATCAGATGCCCAAAGCGTGATCATTCCTGTGGGCATTATGTTGACACTGAGGCCGTTGAGGCAGACAACGGTCGGTGCTTTGCAATCCTTTACCTCAAAAACCTGCGGGTTCGAAGCGCGACGATCAGCTCGGCATGATCGATTTGAACGACCGTGCGCTGGTCG
>JANMME010000512.1:0-2693 GCA_031373015.1 Saprospiraceae bacterium | reverse complement strand
ACTACCGCGCAGACCGGCGCTTTGGCTCCAATGCTGACTTGCGCGACCTTGTAACCGAATGTCATCGCCGGGGCATGAAAGTCGTGCGGGATGTGGTACTCAATCACATCGGCGACAACCACTGGTGGATGAAGGATTTGCCCACCAAAGACTGGGTAAACCAATGGCCCACTTATACCAATACTACCTTCCGCGCCCCAACCATGGTGGACCCCTATGCTTCGGAATACGATAAAAAACAGTTCTCAGACGGCTGGTTCGACAAGCGAATGCCCGACCTGAACCAGCGCAATCCGCACGTTGCCAACTACTTAATTCAACAAGCCATTTGGTGGATCGAGTATGCCGGTATTGACGATTTCCGCATTGATACCTACACCTATTCCGACCAAACATTCTGCAGCAAATGGTGTCAGACTTTGCGGGAAGAATACCCCAATATTTCCATGTTTGGCGAAATCTGGGAGCATGCCGTGCCCATTCAGGGTTATTTTGCTGACGATCAGCCGATCTTGCGCGGGCATTTTGATTCCAATTTGCCTGGGGTGATTGACTTCCAACTTTGCTTTGCCATTCAGGAAGCACTGACTAAGGAAACCGGCTGGACGGAAGGAGCCTCCCGGATTTATTATGTGCTGGCGCAGGATAATTTTTACAAAGACCCCTATAAAAACCAGATCATGCTCGACAACCACGACATGAAACGATTTTACACCCAAATTGGAGAAAGCATCGAAAAGTACAAAACTGGAATGGCTTTCCTGCTCACCACACGCGGGATCCCACAAATCTATTACGCCACGGAAATCTTGGGAACAGGGGATGGCACGCCCACTTGGGGCTCATTTCGGAAGGATTTTCCCGGTGGTTGGGCGGGGGATGCAGCCAATAAATTCACGGCAGCAGGCCGCACGGCAGCAGAAAACGAGGCATTCAACTTTGCCCGCACACTCATTCGCTATCGGAATGAAACGCCTGCCCTGCAAACGGGTAAATTGATGCAATTTGTACCATGTGATCGGGAACCGGAGAAAGGGCTGTACGTTTATTTCCGCTACGACGAGGCGAAGACGGTGATGGTGGTGTTGAACTTTTCAAATGAGGACAAGACCTTGGAAACGAGTTTGCCCGCCGAAACCCAAGGGGTGAAGGCGGGGCGGTTTTCAGAGCGGATGGAGGGATTTACGAAGGCAAAGAATGTGGTAACGGGGGAGGTTTTGACAGATTTGACAAAGTTGGAGGTGGGGAAAAATTTGCCCTTGGTGTTGGAATTGGAGCGGTAATGAATTATCTTTGTTGAAAATCTAAAATATCATGGGATTTACACACGCTAATGTCAAGCTCAACAACGCAGGAGATGTAGAACTCCATCGGCGCAATATAATCGGTGAAGATGAAATTAGAAGCCTGGAAATCAATTGTATGGTGGATACCGGAGCAATGACAATGATAATCAATGAGGAAATCAGAGTGGCTCTCGGATTATCTATTATTGGAGAGCGGCTGAGCCAAATGGCCGATGGCAGGAAAATGGTGCTTCCATTGGCTGGGCCGATTGATATCTGGTACGAAGACCGCCTTTCTACCACGAATGCAATCGTAATGCCCGACGATAATGACCCGCTCTTGGGGGTTATCCCGCTTGAAGAAATGGATTTGTGGATTCACCCTGCGACTAACAAACTCACACCTCTACATCCAGGAGAAGGGCCGGTGATGATTGTGAAGTGAATCAGCCCTTCAACGCCTCCCGCGCAATCACCAACTTCTGCACCTCCGAAGTCCCTTCTCCAATGGTGCAAAGTTTAGAATCGCGGTAAAACTTTTCCACCGGGAAATCTTTCGTATATCCATAACCGCCAAACACTTGCACAGCATCCGTGCTGACTTGCACCGAGATTTCAGAGGCATAATATTTCGCCATCGCTGCTTCTTTGGTGTGCTTCTTCCCAGCATCTTTCAGGGCCCCTGCTTGGCGGGTGAGCAGTTCTGCCGCTTCGATTTTGGTGGCCATGTCGGCCAGTTTGAAGGAGATACCTTGGAATTGTGCGATTGGCTGTCCAAACTGGTGGCGTTCCTTCGAGTATTTTACCGAGGCTTCGTAAGCACCTTTGGCGATGCCCAAGGCAAGTGAGGCAATGCTAATACGTCCGCCATCGAGGATTTTCATGGATTGTATAAAACCTTCGCCTTCCTTACCCAATACTTGGCTTTGGTGAACGCGGCAGTTGTCGAAAATCATCTCAGCTGTCTCGCTGGCCCGCATGCCGAGTTTGTTTTCCTTTTTTCCTGCGTTGAAGCCAGGTGTTCCCCGCTCCACTACAAAGGCCGTCATGCCCCGGCTGTCGAGCAGTTCGCCGGTTCGGGCTATGACTACTGCCACTTGTCCGCTCTTGCCATGCGTGATCCACGATTTCGTGCCGTTCAGCACCCAATGGTCGCCATCGCGTGTAGCGGTGCATTGCATCCGCATGGCATCTGAACCCGTGTTGGGTTCGGTGAGCCCCCATGCGCCGATCCATTTGCCAGAAGAAAGTAAAGGAAGATATTTTTGTTTTTGTTCCTCGTTGCCAAAAGTGAGGATATGGTTGGTACACAGCGAGTTGTGCGCCGCCACACTCAAGCCGACGGACCCACATACTTTGGAGATTTCTTCGATAACAGTGATGTATTCCTGATAGCCAAGCCCTGCT
>JANMME010000509.1:0-7086 GCA_031373015.1 Saprospiraceae bacterium | reverse complement strand
GTTGCAGCAGTTTTGCCAGCGCATCGAAAGCAAATTGGCTGCTAACGACACTCCGTCTGGATTCATCGTAACCTCCGAGTTTTTTGGTGGGAAAGCCGGCATAGAAGCCCTCCGCGATGATTTTTATGCCAAGGTGCTGGCAAAGTTCAATGACACTGCCACACGCCTCAAGGTGCAACGATTGGTAGAGGAAAAGTTAATCAGCGCAGAGCGCCGCATCCTCTCTGAACACGAGACCATCAAGCGGGAGCTACTACTCACTGATTCTGACCTCGCCTTGCTTTGCGCCGAACGCTTGCTCGTTCAAGAACCACGCGGGAGTAGTTTCTATTACGAAATCAGCCACGATACCTTGCTTCCGCCGATTTTGCGAGCAAGGAAGCAGAGGCTTGAGGCGGAGGATCGCAAAGAAAATACCCGCCGTATCCGGCGATTGACGGGAATAGTTTTGCTCTTGGGAGTTGTGTTGACTGGGGCTGTGACCGCGATGGCATGGACCTTGCGGAGAGAGGCAGCACTTCGTCGAGCTACCGGGCAAGTGGTGCAAAATATCCTAAAGGATGCCGCTGACAAGGTCAGACAGCTGCAATACGACGAAGCTTGGGATAAAATGGGCAACGCCTGCCAATTGGGCGTAGCAAAAACAGAGACAGCCCAAGCACTCATGGAAATCGCCTATTTTTTCAACGAAACCGGCCATTCTAAAAAGGCGGTGACAGCCGCCCTGCAAGCAGCTCAAATGTTCGAGCGGAATGAAATGGCAGCAGCATTGGAGTTGACGGACACCGGCGAGGCGACACGTCAAACGCTTCGTGACTTCCTTCACAGCCTTGATTCCGCCCGTTTCTCCAAACTCGATTCTATTTACTACCCTGTGATGGTGCCAATAGCCGGTGGCACTTTTTTGATGGGTCGAGATACGATGCAAGAAAAAATGGGCGACACCGATGAGTTCCCTCCTCACGAAGTGCGCTTATCGGACTTCGAAATAGCCCAGACCGAGACCACCTTCTGGCAATACGGACTGTATGCAGCAGCAACAGGGCAAAAAATCAGTGATCTTTCACCAGGTTGGGGTATTGATGGCGATAACCCGGTGGTAAAAGTGTCCTGGTTTGATGCCTGCAACTATGCGAATTGGCTTAGCAAGCGATTCAATCGAGACACAGCATATATAAAGATAGGTAAAACCTTCCGGTTAAATCCGAATGCTAGGGGCACTTTTGGCTTGCCTACCGAAGCCGAATGGGAATACGCCGCCCGCGGCGGCAACCGGCCAAGTAAAACCCTTTACGCCGGGAGCGATTCGCTAAATTTGGTAGCTTGGTGGCATGAAACCTCAAGCACCATGGGTCTGCAGAGAAGCCATGCGGTGCAAAAATTATTGCCAAATAGCCTTCAACTATTTGATATGAGTGGCAATGTATGGGAGTGGTGTTGGGATTGGTATGGCACTTATCCACCAGCCTCCCCAATTCCAATCGAAAATCCACAGGGGCCCCTTTTAGGAAATGAACGGGTATTGCGTGGCGGCTCATGGCACCAGTACGAGAAGACAGTCTTGCGTTTAGTTAACCGCAAAAAATTCAATCCAGACGACTCTGACTCTGAATATGGATTCCGGCTCGGTAGGCATTTGTAACCCACTGTATTATCCTGTAACGTTTACTAAACTTTAAAAGTTTAGTAAACGTAGTTTCCTGCTTGAGCGTGCGTAACGTTTACTAAACTTTAAAAGTTTAGTAAACATAGTTCCCGGTATCAGCCATGCTGAAAACTTGGCGGCGCGAGGTATAATCTAAAAGACCGCTTTGCGGTCTTTTAGATTAGTAATTTCCACAAACCGAGAATCGCTGGTGCCAAATTGAAAAAAGATTTTAGTTTTGCCCTGCCAACAAATATAGTTTGCCGCATCCCAGCTACGGGAAGATTTTTCAAGGCTTCTGATACCTTTAAAGGCGGTACCTAGGCAATAAAAATTCTTAAAACACTATAAACATCAAAGAAATGAAAATCGGACTTTTATTTTTCTGCTGCATTTTTTGCGCTCAGGCCCAAGCGCAGGGCCAAAAGAAAAGCCTCCCGCAACTTAATTCTAAAGCTCGCGAAACAAATTTATCCATAAGCCCCAATGGAAAGTTTCTTTATTTCATGTCTGATCAAGGCGGACAGCCCTGGACACCTCTTACTCCACGCGAAGTTGATAAATCTGGGGTGAAGCACTACGATGGCGACATCTGGTACAGCGTCAATTTGGACGGGAAATGGCAAGCACCGGTATGTCTGGATAACAGCATAAACACCTCTGAAGGCGAAGACGAGCCAAACATAACCGCGGACGGTCAGCGTGTGTATTTTCAAAGTTGGAGAGACGACTGGGAAAACACCGGGGGGCCCTATTATATGGCAGCGCTCAACGGTACTGTCTGGGGGACTCCCGTTGGCCTTGGCGGCGAAATCACACGGTTTTTTAAGGACCTTAGCACCCGGACCCAAATAGATTTGGTCAAACGCCTGAAAAAGGAGAAGAAGTATGAATATTACTTGCAGCTACAAGCGGAAAACCAGGAAGCGTGGCAGGATTCGCTGCGAAAAAAAGGCTTTGCAACGCCGAATTTCTGGATAGCCACTGATGGCATGGCCATTTCGCCAAACGAGAATATTTATATTGTTTCTGCCTACATTCCGGAAAAAGGCAACTATGATTTGCTGATCAGCCGTAAGAACGACGACGGCGTTTGGTCTTATCCCAAGCCTTTGAACATCAATTCTGATGGCGAAGAAAAATCGGTTTTTATTGCAGCAGACAATCAAACGGTATATTTCGCCTCTAACAAGGCAGGCGGACTGGGTGGGCTTGACATCTATAAAACAAGTTTGACAGGGGGCACCAATTGCAGTCCACCAGCAAACCTTGGAAGCGTGTTCAATACGCCCAAAGACGACAATGGCCTCATCTTGGACGCGACGGGCAAAGCAGGGTTTATGACCTCTGATGGAGATATTTTCCAAGCTATCCTGGAAATAGACGCTCCCAAGGCAATTGTCATTAACGGTATTGTGATTGACCAAAACAACAATCCCCTAGCAGCCAATATCGAATTATTCCAGGGTACGCTTAAAAAACCCAGCAGTAAGAGCTCCAGCAATGCCCATACCGGCGCATTCTCCTTTTCACTCAAACGAGAGGAAGGAATGTACCGGCAACACATTAGTACCTTGGATGGCCAGAGCGTTGATACCCTGTTTGAGGTAAAAACGGTCACACCAGAGGTCCTCAATTTTGTGATTATCGTGAATGTGCCCGTAAAGTCAAAGCCGCAAGTAGTCAGTTCTTTGGAAAAAACAGTCCTGCGCACGGGTGAAATTTTCCAGATAGACCAGTTGCAATTTGATGTCAACAGTGCTGTGATCAAGCAGCAACACTATCCCCTACTAAACCAAATTGCTGAAATCTTGAAATCAAAGGAAAAACTGATGGTCGAAATAGGAGGGCATACCAACGGGCTGGTAGAACAGGCCTTCGGTGACAAACTTTCACAAGACCGGGCACTGGCTGTGTACAATTACCTTTTAGGGCAGAAAGTGCCTATGAAGAACATGAGTTACAAGGGCTATGGCAAAAGAGTCCCCATCGCTTCTAACGACAACAAATACGAACGCCAGCTCAACCAAAGAGTAGAAATTAAGATATTAAAAACTGAATAAACTTTCCTGCAACTTCGGATTGCTCCCGACTAACTATCTGTTGACTCGCTTTCTAAAGTAACAAACAAAATTGGAAATGAAAAAAATTGGATTTCTATGCCTTTTGACGATTATACAATGGTCACTATTCGGGCAATCTTTTGTTAAGGGCAACATATACGAAAATCCGACCTGTAGCAAAGAAGACCAAAGACGGCCGGTAGCAGGGGCAACAATCAGCGCCGATGGTGCTGAAACGATATCTTCAAAGTCGGATGGAAGTTTCACCCTTCATTTTCCTCACAAACAACCGAATGTGGCCGTTAAAATTTCCATCAGTAAAGAAGGCTATCCAACAAAAAACAATCTAGTCACAACCTGTGGGCAATGTGGAACCGAATTTATTATCTTTTGCAGCAACAAGTCTGCGTCGAATCCTACAAGGGTGACCCAAATAATAAAAGATGATGCTGAAAATCGGAAACGTCAGGAAGAGCTGGATGTGCTAATAGCGCAAGCAAAGAAAAATTCAGAGGAGCAAAAGAAACTAGTCCAAGAGAAAGACGGGTTAGAGAAAGAGCAGGCATTTAATAAAGAAGAGATTAGACGTTTGTCAAGTCAGGCAAAGGAGAAAGACTGGGCGATCATTTCAAATCAAATGATTGATATGCTATCTGCCCCGAATTTTAAACAGCCCGACTCAAAACAAAAGACGATTTATGACGAGGAGTTCTTCAATGCATTAGATCTTTTATGGGATAGCAATAAAACGGAAGATACCGACTCGCTTACAAAAACCGGAGAACTAAGCAGAGCACGCGAGATTAAGAAAAACGAATGGAAGGCTTATTATTATACCATTGATAATCAATTCGATAAAGCCGCGCAATGCTACCAGACATTACTGAGATTGGATTCGGACAATTTGGATTATCTATACAGTTATGTGATTTTTTTGAATTTGCTAAACAAAAAAGATGAGGCGATTGCCCAATTGGAAAAGGCACTAAATGCGAAACTTGGAACAAAGATTATGCAGGTGAAGATGTCTAATCTTTTGGCCGGAATTTATATACGGGTGAACCAGTCAGACAAGGCAAAAGCAGTATTGGACAAAGGATTCAATATCTACGAGTCCATTAGCAAGGATACATCGCAGTATGTGGACAAAAAGCAAGTGGAAGCAAAACTATATGAATTATATGGTTTGCTTTACTATTTGGGAAACCAGTTCGACAACGCACTTTTCAAATATAAGGCATCTAAGGACGTCTTCGTGGGTTTAAACGCACGACAGGATGGTGAATACAAGGATAATGTCGCCGGGGCCAATACCAAACTAGCCAAAGTGTATTCTAGTATCAAAAATTATAACGAAGCACTTCGCCTGTACAACGAAAGTTTACTTATTTATGATGAGCTTTGGAAAAAGGATAGCAATGATACCTATTTCCTTTCCAGATGCGAGGTAGCCCTCGACATGGCCAACTTGTACTATGCCCGAAATGACTTTAAGACTGCAAAAAAACTGTACGACCAACTTGATTTTACATTCAAAAAACTGGCTGCTGAAGACCCTGAAAGGTTTGAGGAGTACCTGGCGCAGATACTGTTCGCCGAGGGTAAGATGGATCACGATCAAAAACAATATGGTTTTGCAGAAAACAAATTTACACAAGTACTGGATATTTATACCAAACTAAATGAAGGCGAAGACGAAAGGGACAATTACAATGCACAGATTGCTTCCACTTTAAATAACAGGGGAAAAAGTTTGTTTGCACGAAAACAAATGGCGAGGTGCAAAAAAGATTTCGATACGGCATTGGCCATTAACCTTGCCCTGGCAAAAAGGGCGCCTGAAACTTACGAACCCTCCTTGGCGGACTCCTATAGCCTTTTAGCAAGCTATTTTTCGTCTGTCAACAAAGATGATTCCACTTATTATTACTGCGACAAAGCCTTGAAAATATCGCAAAAATTTGATAAAAAAGACAAGAGGGTGTACCGTTTGGGCCTTATTCAGAATACACAAAGTATGGCCTCCTATCATTTCTCACTAGGAGATAAAGAATCGGCCATAAAAGAAATGGATGACGCATATCGCATGGCCCAAGAGTTGGTCAAGATTGACACCGCAGTATTCCTGCCGGATTTCGCCTCGGCAGTACTGACCCTTGGCATGGTTTATATGAATGAAGATGAAAATAAATTTGCAATTAAAAAATTCGAAGAAGCTTACAATATTTTCGAGCGACTATCCAGAGAACAGGCTGATGTGTACGAGTTGCAAAAAGCGACCAGTCAATGGGCACTTGGGACGCTCTATGAAAGTAACAATGATGACAAGTCGGCCCTTAACTGTTTTGAGAAAGCCATAAATATATGCAAAAAACAGCTACAATATAATGAGGTTGCTTATGCCCCGATATTGGCGGAAGTGAACCTGTCAAAAGCCAACATCAACCAAAAAAATGAAAACTATCCCGACGCATTGAAATACCTCGAAGAATCGAAACAATGGCTTGCGCTCTTACTAGCCAATAACGGCCCAGATGAATACAAAAACCAGCTGGGCAATGTTCAAATCCAGGTGGCACAAATCTGCATCATCACCAAAGAGTACCAGCGCGCAGAGAATAATGCCATCCAAGCGAGGGAACGTTTCAATCAACTTATGAAAAGTGACCCGGACAATAAAAATATTTACCTGTCGAAAATGGCAACCATTGAGAAGGGATCTGCAACACTTAACTTGGCCAGAGGCCGTATGCTCGATGCATTGGATAACTTTCGAAATGCAGAGTCCTACTTCAAAAATCTGAGAAATGTATCGCCGCCCGAATATCAGGTAGAGGAATGCAAGACTAAAATATCCATCGGTGAAATCCAGCAATCCATGGATCACGATCAGATTGCTATGCAGGATTTCAAATCCGTGGTTGACACAATCTCTAATATCTTGCGTTACAAACCAGAGTATGAACAAAATTATCTTCCCACACTTGCCAAGGCTTACAGTAAATTGGGCACCTTGAATTTTGAAAATGCACCCATTGAAGCTTTGGATAATTATGCAAAATCTGTTGAGTTGTACAAAAAGATTAAAGCCACTCCAGAAAACAACTACAAGTCTGAAATAGCGATAATCTACCTCAACGATGGAATTATCTATTTCAACATGCCGAAATACAAAGAGGCTATCAGCTATTTGGAACAGGCATTACAATCGGTTCAAACCGATCCTGGCTCGCCCAATGGCCTAACCGTAAGGGTCAGTGCAAACCGTATCCTTGGCGAAATATATTTTCGGACGGGCGACTATGATGAAGCCCGTAAGTATTATTCAAAATGTTTGGAGTTGGAGCAACAATTTGATGTTTTATTATCAAAAATATA
>JANMME010000864.1:0-2948 GCA_031373015.1 Saprospiraceae bacterium | reverse complement strand
GGCGATGAACTCTATGTCTTCGCCTCCGTCAAGCATCCGGGCGAGCCAGTACACCGCAGCGTTCGGGTCGCTGCCGCGCATGCTTTTGATGAAGGCCGAAATGACGTCGTAGTGCGCCTCACCACCCTTGTCGTAAAGGGCGGAATTTTGCTGAACGAGACTATGCACTAAGTCGTTTGTGACCGCGAATGCTGCGCCAGGTTGACGGTAATTGGCGATGAGCTCCACAGCATTGAGCAATCGCCGGGCATCGCCACCAGAATAAAGTAGAAGCGCATCATACTCTGCAATTTCGATGTTTTGGGTTTTCAAAAAACCGTCTTCTGCAAGTGCGCGATCAACGAGCCCAATGAGTTCATCTTTTGTAAGATGCTGTAAAACATACACTTGGCAACGCGAGAGCAAGGCGGGGATGACCTCGAACGAAGGATTTTCAGTTGTGGCCCCAATCAAGGTCACGATGCCTTTTTCAACCGCCCCCAGCAATGCATCCTGTTGGCTTTTGCTAAAACGGTGGATCTCGTCAATAAACAAAATCGCCCCTTTTTGCTGGAACAAGTTCTGTTTGTCGGCACTTTCTATGGCCTCCCTAATGTCCTTCACCCCCGCATTGATGGCTGAAAGTTGGAAAAAAGGCTTGTTCAGCAATTTGGCGATGAGTTGGGCAAGCGTCGTTTTTCCCACACCAGGCGGTCCCCAAAGGATAAAAGATGGGATTTTGCCGCGTTCAATGGCCTGTCGCAACACCGCGCCTTCGCCCACAAGGTGCTCTTGCCCAACGAATTCGGCAAGGGTTTGGGGGCGCATTCTCTCGGCAAGTGGTGTCATATTTGAGTATTGAGCAGCCAATGGGGCATTAAAAAATTAGTGGTGCGAATCTACGCTGGAATTATTTTGCGGGAAACTTGGTTTTGTTTCTTTTTATACTCAAATTCAAACAAAATGAAAAAAATCCTATTTTTTGCGTCGGTTTTAGTGCTATTTGTTGGCACACAATGCTTTACTCCAATGCCTGTTTCACAAGAGGGGAGGTACAACAATCGGGTAACACCAGGCAATAAAATCACTTCCCAAGGATCAAATTTCTTGGTTGAGGAAACTCCGCAAAACCGATTTGTTTTAAAAAGGTTTTATTTCGAAACCAGTGTGCAGACAACAGAATTCACATTCGTTGACAGAACATTGAAAACATTAGATGGCCCTGCCACTCAATGGCTTGACAATGGAAAGATTTGGACGCGAGGCAATTACAAAAACGGGGGAAAAACAGGTGCATGGACGGAGTACGCCTTTGGATTCAATGATGTCAAATTGCGTACCGGGGAATACCTCAACAATGAAAAGAATGGGATTTGGCTAGATATAGACACCCTTGGGAAAAAAAGGATTGAAACCTTGTTTGACAAGGGGCAAGTCGTCAATCAAACCTATTTTAATCCAGACGGAAGTCTTGATTCAATCACCTTAGAAAGGTGTGAATCGCACTTCAACATCCAAGTTGAACCGGCCTATCCATGCGACCAAAAATTTGCTTCCTTGGGCGAGGATTGTAATTTGAAAAGCATGTATAATTATTTGACAACTACAATGAATTATCCCGGGTTTGCCAAAGATGTAGGCATCAGCGGAACAGCCTATCTGAGTTTTGTTGTGGACAAAGAGGGTGATTTGCGCGACATAATAGTGCTGCAAGGCGTTTGCAACTCGATCAAAGCTGAATGTGTTCGTGTGGTATCGGGTATGCCCAGATGGTCGCCGGGCATGGCAAATGGACATCCAGTCAAAGTTCGCTACACCTTGCCAATGCGCTTCAAACTGGAATAATGCGCGGTTGCCAATAATCCTGCTTAATTGTTCCGAAATATCACCGGCTTTTCACCATTTTTTTGACCTCCAGCATTTTGCCGTTTTGTTGTAAAGCAGCAAAATAAATCCCTGCAGGAAGCCCTTCGCCCAAGTTCAATTGCCCTTGTTTACCCGTCAGTTCGCGGGTTTGCATCGTTTGTCCCCAATTGTTAAGGATCAAAAGCGAAGCCCCTTCAGTGGGAAGATCATAACTCAGCGCCGTCTCCGTTTCAAAAGGGTTTTGAGCAATATTCAAAAGGTCGTTTCCAACAATATTTCCCTTACCTGCTTCACGGCGATGCGTGGTGAAAAGTTCAATGGTGACGCTTGTGTTGGCTACAATGCTCTGTCCTGAAAGCATGCCAAGACCCAAGCCAGGGGCGCTTGCAGCAATGTCATAGATGCCTTGCTGAATGTTGTTGAAGCTGAATGCGCCCATCGCGTCGGTAAGGACCGGGCCATAATTTTGAGTGCCAGACATCCATACACTCGCATTTTCAACCGGTAGGCCATCGCTGTGCTTAATCACGGTACCGCTCACATTGCTCGTGCCATTTGGGAACAGCGGCACATTAAGCACTATAACTTCTCCCCGCTGAAAATGGATGGAGGTCTCAAAATCCTGATAACCCGTTTTGGTCACGCGAACTTTGTAATAACCCTCGGCTTGTTGCCCCATTTTGTAAAGCCCGTTGGTGGCACTCGATTCTTGCAATAATGGATTGCTGCCCACGACTTGAATCTGTGCATTTGGAAGAGCTGCGCCAGTAATGGCATCCGTGATTTCTCCTTCCAAATAACAAGCGCGAACATAATTTGGGGTAATAATCCAAAGCTCGCCAGCACCTCCCACATCTATGTTAGAAGCGATAATCGTGCCACTGGAAAAGTTGTGGTAAACGCCCCAACAGCCCGAACTCCCGCCACCCTGCCCACTTGGATAGGTGTCGTAGTTGCCCACTTGTACAAGGTTCTCAGGTCGTGTAATGTCTACAATTGTAAAGCCGTCTTTGTACCAGGAGGTGACTGCCCAATTTTTACGGACGTATGTGTTGTGCACCATGCTGTTCGACCCCGGGTTACTTTGAATCTTATCCAAAAAT
>JANMME010000481.1:0-5412 GCA_031373015.1 Saprospiraceae bacterium | reverse complement strand
GGATAAAATATCCTTTGGCGATTCTACAAAGATAAAGTCCCCCTGGGACTTTTTACGCAACCCCGACTCGGCTCGCGAAGATACAGCGATTGTCCTACCCGGGCGAAAAGAGCAAAGGGTTGGCTACCTTTAGACAAATCTTCAGCCTTTACTTTTTCACCAATTTCCGCGTCAAGGTCTTCCCTCCGGCGGATAGTTTAACGAGGTAAAGTCCATTGGGGAAACCTCCCAAATCAAAGGACTGCGAAAGATGGTCCGTCGCATTGGCCGAAATATACCATACACGTTGGCCGAGCGGGTTCAGAATTTCGATTTGTGCGTCCAACAAACGACCAAAGGTAGCTTGCAAAGTTGCAAAGCCGCTGCTGGGGTTGGGATACAAAGAGATTTTAGTAAAATCGCTCAACTCAGTGGCGGAAGAGCTACCGAGATTGATGCTGAGTACGTCGGTGCAGCCATAGGCATCGGTGACCGTAACGGTGTAAGTCCCGGCAGCAAGGTTGATTGCCGTTTGCCCGGTGCTTCCGTCGCTCCATTCGTATAGGTAGGGCGGGTTGCCGATGCCGACCTGGGCGGTAGCCGCGCCGTCGCTCAGACCGGGAGTAGCGGGCGTCAATTCAGCGCTCAAATCCATATCCGCCGGACAAGACAGCAAGTTGATATTGTCAAGGTCTACCCAAAAATTGTCCGTGCCCCAAATGCCGTGGAAACGGATTTTGATGGCTTGGCCCGCGTAGGCGTCAAGGCTGATCTTTCGTGTCCGCATGGCCACCGTGGGACTGTGGTTGAGATCACTGATGGTAAATTTGGTTTGGTACGTATCGCCACAATCGGTCGAAACCTGGATTTCTATTTTGCTGCCGTTTTGTAAGATCGTGGGTGTTTGGCCATTGTTGGCGAAGTTCGTGATGCGGTAAGTAAAGCGCAGCGAATCGCCCTGGCTGATGTTGCCCAAACGCGGCATATCGGCAGTGAATTCTGTATTGCCGCTGTAAAGGTTGAAAGCCAACACTTTGGATATGTTATTGTGCTGGTCGGTCACCGAAAACCCGAACGTAGGGTCATAGGTCCAACCCGCAGGAGGCGAGGTGTATGATTCGAAATTTTCCTGGAACGGCACTGGCTTGGGCAGATGGTTTATAAAATAGGTCACGGTGTCGTTGACGGGCGCTTGATCGCCATTGAGAACCGTCCAGCATTTGATTTCAAAAGCCCCATCGCGGCTGTCGAAGGGTACGCTAAACGTGTGCGTGATCCCTTGATCCGTAGCAATACTACCCACCACGTTTTGGATAAGGGGAGTGCCCCCGTTGATGCTGTAGGCTACTTTAAGACCCGATTGGGTTTGGCTGCCGAAGTTGGTGAACGAGAAAACGATTTGATCGAGGAGGAGACCGCATTCTTTCGTCTCTCCCAGCGTGTAAATATTCAACCCGGCAAGGTCTTTGGCAAATGACTTGAAAATGTGCACATCGTCAATACCCACCCCACCCCTGGCGAAGAAGGGAGCGGTGGCCAGGGCAAAGCGCAGGTGTACCTCGCTTTTGCCCGCCGAATTTGGCAGCGAGTGCCGTGCTGTAACCCAGCCGTTGCTGCGCCCCGACCATCCTTGACCAAGGCCCAAGAGTTGGTTTTCATCGGAGTACCAGTTTTTGCCTTCGCCGATTTCGCCGATTTTTCCCCAGGTTTGGCCGCCATCCAACGACATTTCCAGCCATGCCAGATCGTCTGTTGACTTCAATTCATGAATCAGGGAAAATTCGATGGCAGGGTCTGCTGTCAGGTCTGAAAAGTCAAAACAAGGCGATTCCAAATAGGAAAATTCGGAAAGGTTGACAGAACCTTTTAGGCTGGTCACCCAAGCGTTTTGGCCGCTGGCTGCCGCCGGGATGGAAGATTTGTTGGGTGTGCCAAATTCCCAGGAAGGTTTTTGCCCGCCTGGGGTCCAGCCGCCGTCCCATGTTTCAAACTGCTGCACATAGTTGGGTTTCAAGCGGTTGTTGACATAGTAGGTAAAGGTGTCGTTGGTCACATCCTCGTCGCCTGTCAGTTCGGTAAAAACATCAATACGGTATTCGCCCGGCGCGGAAAAATCAGTGAGCGTCTCGAAGGCAACGACGGTGCTGCTGTCTTTGCCCAAAATGCCCGTGTAAAACCCATCGCTGGGCGGCACCACGGGAGCATCTGTGCCGTTCACAGCATAGCGGAACTTGAAGAGCGACTGGGGTGCAGCACCATAGTTTGCGAGAACAACTTTCACAGAATCATAGCCCAAGTCACAGGTGTTGACGGGTGCGACCACACCGGCAATGCCCACGTCGTTGGTCCAGTAAGTCTGGAAGGAAACAGGGCCTACGATCTCGGAATAGCCGCCAGCCACATCGCAGTATTGCTGGATGTATGCATCGTACCAAGTCTTTTTTTGGAGGCCAAGGACGGTTGCTTTGGGCAACAATACATCCAAGGTGTCACCTTGTCCCGCGCTGGGAGAGAAGCCTTGCAGCCCATAGATTACCCGCCAACTGGTCGGGAGCGCAGTGCCGCCATAGTTAGGTTGCCAGCGCAGCTTGGCCCTATTGTCCCAAATGTTTTCTACTGCAAAGGCGAGGGGGGGCGCGCAGGCAATGCAATTACCAACGCCAAAGAAAAGATTTCCTGAAGCGGGGGCTGCGCTTTCGAAGAGCAAGCCCCCAGCGTTGTCGAAAATTTTAAAGGAGACTTCCCCAGGGAAATTCCCTGTTACATAGGAAAGGGTCAGTGGCGCCCCGTCTATTATCGTGAACGTCAGGGTGCTGTCCATGCCGTTGTCGGTCGTACCGTCCAAGGTATAGACAAGCGAATTGCCTCCGGTGTTGATCGTAAGCATGCCCCCGTTCCATCCATCGCCGAAGCTGTCGTGCATTTCGAGTGTGAAAAGACACTGCGCTTGCGCTGAAAAAGAGAACAGTGAAAAAAGGGCGAGAGGAAGTATCTGTAGCAGTTGAAGGTTCATGGTGCAGCCTGTTGTTGAATCTTGAAAGCGGAACCAAAGGTAGGCCAAGGCCCAGATTTGGAAACAGGGAAGTTAGGTTCGGCAAGTTTTGGCAAAAAAAGCCAGCAGTGACCCTTTTTCAAAAAGTGTCACTTCTCGCAAGCTTCCTTACCTTTGCGCCCTCTTTTACCCAACCGAATTTTAGCCTACGACCATGCCGCGCACCCGACCTAATTATTTGTACGCCATTGCCAGCGTTGCGCTGGTGCTGTTTGTGTTGGGCTTTTTTGGGCTCATGGCCATGCACGGGCAGAAATTGGTCACCATGTTCAAAGAAAAAGTGGACCTCTGGCTGGAGTTGAAGCCAGGCCTCGCCGAAGCAGACGTGTCAAGGCTCGTGACCATGGTGCGCCAACAACCATTCGTAAAAAAAGAAAGCGTCACTTTCATCACACGCGAACAGGCCGCCGCCACCATGCGCCAAGACCTCGGCGACGAAAGTATGCTCGAAGATATGCCCGACCTGATGCGCGACGTGGTGCGCTTCAACGTGAAAGCCGAATACCTCGACGACCAAAGGCTGGCAGATTGGCGCGAAACGCTCCGTCAGGACACGCTGGTCAGCGACCTGTATTTCGAAGCGGCCAACACAAGCAATGTGGGCAACAACATTCGCAGCCTTGGAATCATAACCTTTGCTTTAGGGGTTTTCCTCATCTTTGCGGCCATTGCGCTCATTCACAACACCATTCGGTTGGCTTTGTATTCCAACCGTTTTATCATCAAGAATCAAGAACTGGTAGGGGCATCTTGGGAATTTATCAGTCGCCCTTACATCCGCCGGGGCATCTTGAACGGCTTATGGAGTGCCGCCATCGCCATTGTAGCGCTCTCGGTTGCGCTGTGGTGGCTTCGGCAAGTGATGCCAGATCTGGAGCAGCTGCAAGACATAAACGCCGTATTGCTGGTCTTTTCAGGGCTGGCCCTTTTGGGGGTTTTGATTTCGGGCTTGAGTACCTGGTGGGTGGTGAATAAGTTTTTGAGGATGAAATTGGATGACCTTTATTGAACTTGTAGACCTCGTAGGTTTCAAAAAACCTACGAGGTCTTTTGGAATAAAAATTAACATTTTGACCGCATTTTATGGCAAAGCAACAACAACGCCCCGCTCCACAACCACAACAAAGAAAAACGGCCCCCGCACCGGTGCGCCGCCCTGCTGAGAAAAAAGAGAGCATCTTCTCCGCTGGCAGCAACGAACTCATTTTTGGTCGCCAGAACTTTATCCTGATGGGCATCGGCCTCGCGCTGGTACTGATCGGCTTGGCCACCATGTCGGGAGGCGCCATGCCTGATCCGAACAAGTGGGAGCCCGAGCGCATTTACAGTTTCACGCGCATCACGCTGGCCCCGATCCTCATGGTGGCAGGCTTTGTGACGGTGGCTGTGGGTATTTTCAAACAGACACCTGTTGCCAACAATTCCGAAGCATGACCCTGCTGGAAGCCATTGTACTTGCCATCATAGAGGGACTGACCGAGTTTTTGCCAGTGTCGTCTACGGGGCATATAATCATTGGCTCATCGGCCATGGGTATTGCTGCGCAGCCCTTTGTCAAGGTGTTCACGGTGGCCATCCAATTTGGCGCCATCCTTTCGGTCGTAGTGCTGTATTGGCGGCGGTTTTTTCAAAGCATCGGGTTTTATGTCAAACTGTTGGTGGCTTTTTTGCCCGCAGCGTTTTTTGGGCTTTTGTTTAAAAAACAGATTGACGGACTGTTAGAGAACATCGTTGTGGTGGCACTCGCGCTCATTATAGGTGGTGTGATTTTCATCCTGCTTGATGGATTTTTCAAACGCCAACGCTTGCTCAAAACCTCTGTGGAACAAGACGTTACATTGCCTCGAGCTTTGCGCATCGGTTTTTTCCAGGTCGTCTCAATGATCCCGGGTGTGAGCCGTTCGGCAGCGACTATTTTTGGCGGACTGGCAAACGGACTTTCGCCTACCACAGCAGCGGAGTTTTCGTTTTTCCTGGCTGTTCCGACCATGTTCGCGGCTACTTGCAAATCGCTTTGGGATTTTGTCAAAGACGAAGGGGGCTCCTTTTCCAGCCATGAAATGATGATGCTTGGAGTGGGAAACCTGGTGGCATTTTTGGTGGCGATGGTTGCCATTAAATATTTCATCCAATTCCTCACCAAATACGGGTTCAAGTGGTTTGGCTGGTACCGCATCGTGATGGGGGTTGCTATTTTGATTTTGTGGAAACTGGGATATTTTGATGGAGTTAGTGTGGGGGATTTTTAAAATAGTCATCTAATCCGTTGGCGTATGGAACACGGATGACACGAATTAGACACGGATTTTATTCGATTGCTATGAATATATCCGTGTCTAATCCGTGTCATCCGTGTTCCATACGCTTCAAGCAACTTCCAA
>JANMME010000395.1:0-2764 GCA_031373015.1 Saprospiraceae bacterium | reverse complement strand
TCTATAACGCTATCCTTTTTGTTTATTGTATTGTTTGGATTTTCCTGGTCTGCATCATCAATTAGCCGTTGAATGACCTGCAACAATGAGTTGTTAATTCTATTTATCTGAAGTTGATCTTCTTCAAAATTTAGTGTGTTTGCTCGTTTTGCTGTTAGATAGCCTTCATACCTAGACGAAATAAGAATAGCCTCATCAAATAGTTCATCGTTATCATTAACCACTTCGGTTAGTGACAGCAATTTATCAATGACCTTTTGAGTTTTATTCTTGCTGAGTAGGAGTTTTAGTTCTTTCTTAATCATCAATAAATTATAATTATGTAAGTTTTTAATTTACAATAGCTTCCCTGCCGTTGTTGGCGTCCTCGCCTGATGATTTCAACATATTTGGGGTAAAAAATCATAATGTGTTTTTTTGGGCCGAGGATGCTTTTATGCCGAAGAGAAAGCTCGATAAGCATCCTGGATAATCTTAAAATCCCGGAGGCCATGCCATAAAGAGCGCACACCTGCCTTTTTGCCTTTGTGGTCGCCTCCCAGTATTAAAATGAGGTGAACAAATTCCGCTATAGTGACATTTTGTTTAGTAGGGTCGAAGTTGCGGCGTTTAGTTGAATTGAGGAAAGTAGCCAACATTTGATAGTCCTGTGGGCTGTAACCTGCCTGTTCCAAGGGTTCGTCGGGTTGTCTTTCGGTTAAATAGCGCAGTTGCTGTACCTGAACGGCTAAGAGGCTGTATACCGCAACGGCGTTTAGGACGGCTTGGGGCTCGTCCAGTTGCAGTTGTTCTACCTGGGCCCCTTGTTTGAGGATATAGTGGAACACTTCGATCTGCCACCTGATGATGTAATAGTCAATGATTTGAAAGGCATCGCCAAGATTTTCAACGGGCAGGCTGGTGAGTAAAACCCATTCAATGGCTTCCGCATCGGGCGGAGCACCTTGTTCCCTGGCACGGACAAGGCAAACTTCGACGGGTTTCAATTGGCGGTTTTTAGTGATGTTGGATGCTTTTAGCACGACCTTGGCATAGGAAACCTCCAACCTTGCAGTGCGCCAATCCCCCTTCACAGCACGCTGTTTTTCGATCTTGAGCAGGCTTTGATCTAATTTGGCTTTTGCCCGCACTTTTATTGCATAGCATCCGGCAACAGGCTGTTGATCTAAAAACTGCCTGATCGTACTGTCTGAGTTTAGCAGTTTGCGGTCATTTTTAGATCGGATGATGTAATGGATATGCTCATACTGGCGGGACTGAAGCAACTCATGTATGTCACCTGCACGATCAAAAAGGTGGATCACCCGCCTGTCAGCCTGGTGCCCAAAGTGCTCGTGCAGGTAATCTATTTGGCGCAAATAATAGCCGCTCTCTTTTTCTTCAATGGGCAGGTGCTGGCGTTGGCGCCTTTTCCCAAGTTCTTCTGCCGCATAGTTCCACGCATACTGGGAAAGCAGTCCCATCGGGACTCCGTCCTGCTGGCATATCAGTTGGCTCAGCACCTGATAGCCATGCTGTTTTTTGCTCCCAACTAGCCCCATTTTTCCAGATGAGCGCTTGGTGCCGTAATTCAGTGTGGTCACATCGCCTATAGAAATAATAGTGTCCTGTAAAGATCTTGACACCAAATCCAAAACACGGTCCCGTTCGCTCAGTAAAATGCTCTCATGCGACACTCGTGGGCTGTTCATAAAATGATATATTGCTTCTGTTTCAGCCACAGATGCACAACTCCGAGGAATGCTCTTCCCAAAGTTTTCTCCAAGCGACTGCATCAAGGAAACAAAACGGCTGTTCGTTTTGACATGGCCGAAAATGGCGTGGGGCTTTAAGGCAGTGGAGTAGGCGGCAAACATATTAAATTATTTTACCCCAAATATATGGAAATCATCAGGCGGGGACGCCAACAACGGAAGGGGATATGTTAGGCCGTTGAACGCCGGATATGTTTAAGCGAGAACCGACCGTCTTGCCGTTGTTGGCGTCCTCGCCAACAACCAAGGCGAGCAGGATTCTTAACAAACACCTCAAAATACTATGCATGAAAAGCCAGAAATGTCCTATATTTGGATATCCAAAATATTATCCAAATGTACCATCGTTACTTCAACCTCTATTTTACCACCGCGACCATTTTAGAATGGAAACACTTGTTAAAAAAGGACGCATTGAAAGACATCGTCATTGAGTCCCTTCGGTTTTTGGTCCGCGAAGAACGGGCAGTGGTGTACGACTTTGTCATCATGCCAAATCACATCCACATCATCTGGTATATACAGGAGCCTCATCTTCTGAGTGACGTTCAATCTGCACTGCTCTCTTACACAGCGCATCAATTTAAAAAAGTGCTGAAGGCAGATTTTCCCCGGGTGTTGGAAAAGTTCAGGGTTGATTTGTCTGATCGTCAATATCAATTTTGGGAGCGAAATCCGCTTTCCATTCCGATATTCCATGATAAAGTGCGCTGGCAGAAAGCGCAGTATATCCATCGAAATCCTTGTGTTGGTAAATGGGGATTGGCAGATCAGCCTGAATTATACAAGTATTCTTCTGCTTACAAAAGCGGTGAGGGTGGGTACTGGGATTTTGTCACGGTTTTTTGATGGGGTGGCTTGAAGTGTTGATGAAGCCGGGAAAACCGAAAGCGTCGTTCGCTTCTCTTGGGATTCCGCTCCGCCGTAGTTGTTGGGGAGGAAGCCAAAAAACGCCAAAAAAAACACCAAAAATAAGTTTTTTATGTTGGAATTCCGCCCAGCCCTGGTCG
>JANMME010000382.1:0-3915 GCA_031373015.1 Saprospiraceae bacterium | reverse complement strand
TTTCAATGAAGTGGAGTATTGGAATCGGGGTCGGTTTGTTGCTGACCGCGTGGTACGCACTCGCATCGGGCCAGAGCAATGTCGAACTCGACTACACGGTTGGATATGTCGCGCTCGTCGTCCTTTTGTTGATCTGTGCGGCCTTGATTCCTGCTATTTTGAACATGATTCCGCTGTCAGCACTTGCAGCAATCCTTATTCTGACGGGTTACAAACTGGCTAAAATCTCGGTATTCAAAGATATGTGGGGAAATGGGAAATACCAGTGGTGGCCCTTCATTATCACTGTGGTTGCAGTCGTGTTCACTGACCTGCTCACAGGCGTGGGCATCGGCTTGGCAGCGAGTGCTTTCGCCATTTTACGGGGCAATTTGAAAAACGCCTACTTCTTCCATAAGGAAGAATACCATGAAGGCGACCTTATTACGGTCAAACTTTCGCAAGAGGTTTCTTTCCTCAACAAAGCTGCGATAAAACTGACACTGGAGCATTTGCCCGAAAACTCCAAAGTATTGATTGATGCTTCCGACACCGCTTATATTGATTTTGACGTGCTGGAAAGCATCCGTGAGTTTGCCAGGGACAAGGCAAAAAAGAAAGGCATTCAATTGACGCTCACCGGCTTTCGTGACAAGTACAGATTCTGGGAGGCTGATTTTGTACATAGTGACCCCGACCTTGAAACAAAGCCTGACCAGAAGCCCGTTCGGGAGCTTTCAGTCAATTGATCCAATCTAAAGACCAACACATTTTCACCCAATTTTATTAATCTTATCATGCGCACACTCACAAAAGAATTACAGAACAATATTAGCCCTACTCAGGCGATCCAATTATTGAAAGACGGCAACAGCCGTTTTGTCAACAATCTCAAGTTCAACCGCAATTTGCTCCAACAAGTCAATGAAACCAAGGAAGGGCAGCATCCCTTCGCGGTGATATTGAGCTGTATTGATTCCCGAACCAGCGCCGAGTTGATTTTTGACCAAGGACTTGGCGATGTTTTCAGTATCCGTATAGCAGGCAATATCTTGAACGAGGATATCCTTGGCTCGATGGAATTTGCCTGCAAAGTGGCGGGTGCAAAAATCATTGTCGTGCTCGGGCACACCAAGTGCGGGGCTATCAAAGGCGCCTGCGACCATGTTGAAATGGGCAACCTCACCGCCCTGCTCAACAAGATCAAGCCTGCACTGGAGCGCACGCCCTATACCAATGGCACCCTGTTTGCCTATCCAAATGCAGTGGCGGCCACCAACGTACATTATGTAATGGATGAGGTGGCGCAAAGGAGTCCTATCATTCGCGAAATGGTGAAGGCCCACGAGATCGCTATCGTGGGTGGGATGTATGACGTTGAAACCGGGGTGGTTGATTTTTACGAGCACACACACCTCATCTAACCACCGTTCTGTAAAGCAAGAAGGTTTTATAAAGGATGGATTTGAACTCGCCGCTGTAAAGTGGCGGGTTTTTTTTATTTTTAAGAATGCTTGTTCGGTTCGTGTTTTTTTCAACCTTTGCCACCTACATTACAAACAAAACGAAATGGCTGTTTCTACTCCCTCCTCGAATATTGCTGATTCCAAACCCCTCCTTTCCACCCGCAGTATTTGGAATATGAGTGTGGGGTTTCTTGGCATACAGGCCGGGTTTGCACTTCAAAACGGCAATGCGAGTAATATCCTCCAACGCTACGGCGCCAACGTAGAGGAGCTGCCCAACTTCTGGCTCGTTGCGCCAATCATTGGGATGATCGTTCAGCCCATCATTGGGTATTATTCCGACCGAACCTGGAACCGCTGGGGTCGCCGCAAGCCTTTTTTTCTTGCCGGAGCCATTGCTGCCTGTTTTGGCATGATGCTGATGCCCAACGCCGGGATATTGTCAGCCATGCTTCCGCTCGTGCTCATGGGCGCGGGGATGCTGATGATTATGGACGCGGCTTTTAATGTGGCGATGGAGCCTTTCAGGGCTTTGGTGGCCGACAAATTGCCCTCCGCTCAACGCACCCTTGGTTTTTCGGCGCAAACGGCCCTCATTGGCATCGGCGCAGTGCTGGGTTCATGGCTTCCATGGTTTTTGGCTAAAAAAGTAGGTATTGCCGACACGGCAACGGAAGGATTGGTGCCCGAAAACGTAAAACTCTCTTTTTATATCGGCGGAGTCATCTTGTTTACGGCCATTCTATGGACGGTGCTTACCACCAAAGAATACCCGCCCGAGGAGCAAGCCCGTTATTCCGGCGAGCCAGAAGTGAAACAAACAAAGGGCGGAATTGCCACCATCCTGGAAGATCTACGCAATATGCCCAAGGCAATGCGCCAACTAGGATTGGTACAGTTTTTCTCCTGGTTTGCTTTGTTTTCGATGTGGGTATTTACCTCCCCGGCGATTGCCCATCATGTTTACGGTTGTGCCATTGACGACCGGACTTCTCAGGCTTTTAGCGACGCGGGCAACTGGACAGGCATCATTTTCGGAGTTTACAATGGAGTTTCTGCCATTTTCGCTTTATGCCTCCCGTTTATCGCCGCACGGATTGGCCGGAAAAAGACCCATTCTTGGGCCTTGGTTTGCGGTGGTCTGGGCCTTATTTCTATTTATTTCGCTCAATCCCCCAATTTCCTGCTTTTCTCCATGATTGGAGTGGGCATTGCCTGGGCGAGTATACTGGCCATGCCCTACGCCATGCTGGCAGGTTCGATCCCGGCCCATAAGATGGGGGTTTACATGGGGATTTTCAACTTTTTTATTACCATTCCTCAAATTGTAAGCGGCGTAGCCAACCGTCCGATTGTCAAATACCTGTATGGAAACAATGCCATTTGGGCCATCGTGATGGGGGGTGTTTTCTTCCTGTTAGCGGCGATAGCGGTGCGATTTGTGGAGGATAAAGATGATGTAGTGAATCGGTAACCCCGCCTTCGCCAAGGCTACGGCGGGTAAAAATGAGTAAACCCGCCTTCGCCAAGGCTACGGCGGGTAAAGTGGTCAAGATGTACCCAATCGAACCAATCGAACCAATCGAATCAATCAATTTATGAATCCAAAACTCAGAGCTCTGTTCGCTGTATTAGCCGGTATTCTGGCTGGCGGCCTTGTTATTATGCTGGTCGAAATGCTGTCGCCGCACACCCCTCCCGTTGGCATGAATATAAATGACCCGGCCAAAATGAGCGAGTGGATCGCCACTTTGCCCATGTCTGCATTTGCTCTTTTTTTGTTGGCTTACTTGCTCGGTTCGGCAGTAGGCGGATGGGTGGCCAATCAGGTGGCTGCTAAGTCCCATTACCGACCGGCACTCCTGGTTGGTTTTGGCCTTTTTGTAGCCGGGGTCATGAACCTGATCGCTATTCCCCACCCAATGTGGTTTGCCGTGGCATCTTCAATAATTTATTTTGTGGGTGCCTGGATTGGGGGTAGGGTAGTGAACCGGGTAAAAATTTGATTTTTTCACCAAAACTTTTTCTCATTATGAGTACTAATGACTTGATTTTCACGCTCCTCATCGGCGCAGCCTCTGGTTGGTTGGCGGGGCAGATCCGCCAAGGCTACGGCTTTGGGCTGTTGGGCAACATTATCGTAGGCATTCTCGGTGCATTCGTAGGCGGCTGGCTTTTCCGCTCTGTGCTGCACATGGATCTTGGAGGTGGTTTGTTGGGCGTCATTGCCACGTCCGTCATTGGGGCTTTGGTGTTGCTGTTTATTATTGGGCTGTTCAAAAAATGATTTGAGCCCTTTGTTTATTGCCCGTCTTATGGTACTAAGCCATAAGACGGGTTTTTGTTTCAAATACATTTTTCCCATGCGCAGCGGTCTCCTCCTCGTCCTTTCTTTTTTCCTTTTCAATTGCCAAAACTATTGGGGCAATCCATATAAAACACCCCTGCCCCCCCGCACGGTGCCGGTCTC
>JANMME010000380.1:0-5723 GCA_031373015.1 Saprospiraceae bacterium | reverse complement strand
TCAGGTCATCAATATCTGTGAAATGAAATTTTCGACCGAAACCTACACCGTCACAAAAACCGTTGCCGAACAGT
Organism: Saprospiraceae bacterium; assembly: GCA_031373015.1. Taxonomy (GTDB): domain Bacteria; phylum Bacteroidota; class Bacteroidia; order Chitinophagales; family Saprospiraceae; genus M3007. The sequence continues at coordinate 5,649 of JANMME010000380.1, read as the reverse complement.
TGCGTCAAAAAATCGGGGTTTTCCGAGCGGAAACGGGCACGAAAAAAGCAATTTTCCTGACCATGCTCACGACTTATGGCTTGAACCCGAACGCCCATTCGATTGGTTTGGTACAGAATGACTTGAGGATGGATGTGCTGTTTAAGGAATGAGAGAAGGTCTGTTTTCGGGGTTGCCTGAAAATATGCGCCCTTCCAGTTTTCAAGTTGAGTTTTCATCACCCAATCCTTCTTCTTTCTTCGATTTCACGACCTTTGCATAAGTCTATTCGAGTAAACAGGTTTTCAGATTGATTGAAATGATGATGAAACATTTATACACCCTTGCCGTACTTACGCTGCTCCCTGCATTTGCTGGGGGGCTGGTAAGTACCCCGGAACTCCGTTCCGGGAAAAAACGCCCCGGAACGGAGTTCCGGGATACAACCCGCCCCGGAACAGCGTTCCGGGATACAACCCGCCCCAAAAACATCATCCTGCTCATCGGCGATGGCATGGGGCTTACCCAAGTGACTGCCGGGATGTACGCCAATGGCAACAAACTGAACCTCGAGCGCTTTCCCATCACCGGGCTGATGAAAACGCATTCGAGCAGCCACGTCATCACCGATTCGGGCGCTGGGGCTACGGCGTTTTCCTGTGGTTGCAAAACCTACAATGGCGCCATCGGGGTCAATAAAGACAAAAAACCTTGCCTGACCATCCTCGAACAAGCAGAAAAAAACGGGCTTGCCACGGGCCTCGTTGCCACTTCCAGCATCACCCACGCTACGCCTGCGTCGTTCATTGCGCATGTGAAAAGTCGGGCCGACATGGAGGACATTGCCAAGTTCTTTGTCGAAACCGACTTGGACTTTTTTGTTGGCGGGGGCCTCCAATATTTCAATCAACGCAAAACCGATACCCGCAACCTCTACACGGAACTCAGTGCCAAAGGGTATCGGTTGACCAATTTTCAGGAGCAAAAACTTTCCGAAGCCACGCCCAATTCCAAACAGCCATTCGCTTGGTTTTCTGCCCTGGGCGAGCCAGATTCAGTAAGCGGAGGGCGAGACTATTTGCCCCTTGCAGCGCGAATGGCGACCGATTTTTTGAAAAAACGCTCCGAAAAAGGTTTTTTCCTTATGCTAGAAGGTTCACAAATTGACTGGGCTGGCCATGCCAAAAACGGCAGTCGTTTGGTGGCTGAGATGCTCGATTTCGATGCTGCCATTGGAGAGGTCCTGCGTTTTGCCGAAGCGGATGGCAACACGCTGGTCATTGTCACCGCCGACCACGAAACGGGTGGCCTGGCGTTGGAGCAAGGAGAAGGCCCTGATATGCTGGATTTAGAATTCAATACTGGTTATCATACCGCTTCCATGGTGCCTGTGTTTGCTTACGGACCGGGGGCAGAACAGTTTGGCGGGGTGATGGACAATACCGATATCTATTGGAAAATGGCGCGGCTTTGGGGCTGGGCGGAAGAACCGATTGGGAATGAGCATCATACAAAAAATGAAAAATCCAATAGAAATTAAACCGCAAAACTGCAAAACAGGAGAACCGCAAAATAGTAAAATCAAGAAGCGTGTGATCTCGAATAGGGCAATATCTTGACCAATTCACAATCAATATGCGCTTTAAACCTCGTAGGTTTTTAAAAACCTACGAGGTTTCGGGCAAAATCAATACACTCGCCAATGAAAAATCTCGTTCTTTTCTTTCCGCTCTTCGTCTTTAGTTTTTGCAATCCGTCGGCGCAACCAAACGCTTCCCAGAAAATAGAGGCGCAGGCACTACCATCGCCAACCTACCCTTTCAGCGGACAGATATCAGCAAACGAAAAAATGGACGGCCTTACCTTTGTCGCGCCGCCAGAGCCATTTCCTGAAAATCCCATGACGGCTGTCAAATCCGTTGGTGCCAAGTGGATTTCTGTAATTCCCTATGCTTTTACCCGGCTGGATGTGCCCAATGTCCGCTACAGCGAACATAGTGGCCAATGGTGGGGCGAACGACCAGAAGGGGTGCGCGAAACCATCCGCGTAGCCCATGAGCACGGTATCAAAGTAATGCTCAAACCTCAAGTCTATATTCCCCATGGCTGGACGGGGGCGCTTGATTTTAAGACTGACGAAGACTGGGAAAAATGGGAGGAGGCTTATGAACGCTACATTTTGCGCTTTGCTGCATTGGCCGATTCTTCGGGGGCGGAGTTGTTTTGTATCGGCACAGAATTCAACAACGCCATCCAAAAACGTCCGCAATATTGGACGGGATTAATTCAGAAAATCAGGTCGGTATATCGCGGCAAACTGTCCTATTCTTCCAATTGGGACGACTGGGAGCGCGTGCCGTTTTGGAATGATCTGGACTATATCGGTCTCGGCGGGTATTTCCCGTTGGTGGATGCGTGTACGCCGACTGTTGAGCAATTGGAAACCGCATGGAAGCCCATTCGCGAACGCTTGAAACATCTCAGCAACGAAAAGGGAAAACCAATTTTGTTCACCGAATTCGGCTACTTGAGCGTGGACGGGTGCGGCTGGCGCAACTGGGAACTGGAGCGCGGTATTGAAGATCGCAATATCAACGAACAAGCGCAAGCCAATTGCCTAGAAGCGCTTTTCGCCACCTTTCAGCCCGAAGACTGGTGGGCAGGCGGCTTTCTCTGGAAGTGGTTCCCGAATATGCGCGGACACGAGGGATACCCTGAACGCGACTATACGCCGCAGGGAAAATTGGGAGAAGCGGTTTTGAAGAAGTGGTACCGATAATTTAAACCGCAAAATGTAAAACAGGAGAACAGGAAAATGTAAAACCACTCATCATGATCCGAAGAGTGCTAAAGTCCTTCCCTTTTCGAGATCAAGCCCCTCGCGGTTTTACATTTTCCTGTTCTCCTGTTTTACATTTTGCGGTTTAATTAGTTTTACATTTTGCGGTTTAATTTCTATTTCCGGTTGGCATCTTGCTTTGCGAACACTTTTTTGAGCAGATCCGTGCTGCGGAATGCCTTGTTGCGGCGGATGTTTTTCTCTTCTTCTTCGATTTTTCCAAACAGTCCCTTGAGGGCTTCTTTGGTCACATAGTCGTCAAGGTCGGCGTTTACTTTGGTGACAAGCGGGATTTTGTTGTAGGTATCGGCAGCCTTTTTCCAGAGGCTATTTGCGCCGATCTTTTCCAGTGAGGCCACGATTTTCGGATTGAACTTGTCGTAAAGTTGCTGATTGGTGGTGCGGTTGAGGTACTGCGTGGCGGCATTGTCGCTGCCAAGGAGGATGTTGGTCGCATCGCTGAAAGTCAATCCGGTGATGGCGGATACGAAAATCGGTTTAGCCTCTTTGGCGGCATCCTCGGCGCCCCGGTTCATTTTTTCCAGCAGTTCATTTTCGATGTTGCTGAAACCCGGTATGTTTTTTAGTCTGTCCGTCACCTTGCGCACATCGGCGGGAAGAAGGATTTTGTAGGCGCTTTTGAAATAGCCGTCGCGCTGCGCAAGGGCGTCGGCGCCTTTTCCTATGCCATTTTTCAGGGCTTCTTTGAGACCCTGGCCGATTTCGGAGAGGCTGGGTTCGGAGAGGGCTTGGTTGGCAACTTCTTGCAGGACATCGCAGGAAGAGAGGGTGAAGCAGGTGGCAAGGAGGGTTAAAATTGCAATTTTTTTCATGGTGAGCATGTATGTTAATATGAACCGTAGAGACTACCTAACGGCTATGTGGTCACGTAAAGAAAATGTGAAATTATCGCTGGGTAAAAATCTGCTCCGCATGGAGCGCAATCGTGGCAGCCACTGCCTCATCATCTAGATCAATTTTGTCCAACGAAGTAGCGATGGCAAGTCTTTGGTTTCATAACTGCCTTGTTTGACCAATACTTTATTATCGAAGGCTGTGTACCTCCATTTACCTGCCGGATAAAAAACAAACTCCATGTATTTCGAGCCAGATTTTAACTCAACAGATACTTCACCGTTTGGGCCAGGCGCGGTAAAATCTACTTGTTGACCTTGCTCAGCTAATTGTTCAATAAATATCTTTCCGGCTTGGATAGCATCCACTGTAGGTGTGCCTGCTCCATAACTATCCCAATTTTCAGGCAATTTGGCAAAGCTGCTCATACGCTCGAGCATTTCCAACGCATTTCCGCTCAAGCGGTCAACATCGGAATGCCCACTCGCCATGGGGGCGGTTGGGTATTGTGTATTCCCATCTTCCTCTTTGACTTGTGCCATCGCTATATCTTCCAGCGCTGATGGGTAGACTTTTTTTGTAGGATGTTTATGGGAGTCTGGCATGATCGAATCATTTGACTGCAAATATACCAATTTACGGCAAAACCCCATCCCTTTTCAACAGATCCATATACTTCAGACTCCCCCTTTTGTTCGGGTGCATAAAGTCTCCAAAATCCGCCGGATCTGTTAGCGCGGAACGGTAATCGTGTACGGACAGGCCGGTCTTTTTTCCAACTTCTGTTTTGAGCGCATCGAGGTTTTTGACCTGAAAACCAGGGAAATACGGGCTGATAACCAGCTCCACTTTTACCCCCAAGTTTCGAGCCCTGTCGACTGTTTCTTTCAACTGTTGAATCAAATAGGGATGGATTTCCAAATCGTAAGCATGTTTGGAAACTTCGTCGGCCAAAGAATTTGGAATCTCCCGGTCAAGCAGCCAATCCTTATCCGATTTGCTCCGGTGAAACAGCGCGCGCTGGAAAATCTCGTTGTTGCAGCGGAACAGCCACGACACCTGCCCGCCCCACCAAACTTTGGGCAATTTATGATGTATCAGGGTGTCAAGATTTTGCGAGCGGCTTGAAAAAGTCAGAAACCCTGCCAGCAATTCATCGTTTTCGCGGTCGCATATTGTAATGTCAAGCAGCAAAAGTTGCGGTTCGCCTGAATGGTCGAATTCGTATTCGTCAAAGTAATCGAGCGCGAGGCATTTGGCCGCGTCCATCGGGAGGCCATTGTAGCTGAGGTTGCAGGTCGTTTTTCCGGTAATCTCCTCCATGTAAGGTTGGTAAAAAGTCAGCCCCCGCGAATTCCCCAGCAATAAAATATCTGCCACCGCTCCACCGCGATAGAGCCGGGCATAGCGGAATTGACTCTCAGCGGCTTGTCTCTGCAGGAGAAACCCGGCAACCCGGTCGCCCACAAATAGCAAGGCAATAAAGGCGATATACCACGCTATGTGTTTCATCATACTGTTTTTGAAACAGGAAGGGTATCAAGAACTGAAAAAAGTCGAAATTATGCCCCCTCCTCGAGTGTCATCCCGACCGTGTAGGGATGACACTCGAGGAGAGGGAATTGTGTTCCTTTTTAAAACCCAAAACTCACGCCGCCACCGCCGTCAAAAACTGCTTTTCATACAACTCCCGATACTTCCCGTTCTCAATTTCCACCAAGGCCTCATGCGGACCAAATTCCTGCACCTGCCCTTTGTCGAGCACCAAAATATTGGTCGCCTTGCGAATGGTGCTGAGACGGTGCGCGATGATGATGCTCGTGCGGCGGGCGATGAGTTTTTCGATGGCGTGCTGGATGATGGACTCCGATTCGGGATCAATGGAAGAAGTTGCCTCGTCCAAAATCAGGATTTCAGGGTTAAAAACCAGTGCCCGGACAAAGGAAATCAATTGACGCTGACCCATAGAAAGCGTA
>JANMME010000377.1:0-2314 GCA_031373015.1 Saprospiraceae bacterium | reverse complement strand
AAGATCAGTTTACTCACCTTCGCCAAGGCTATGGCGAGCAAGACCGCCATAGCCTCCCTGCCCACCAAGCCTCGGCAGACGGGGGGGGCGGAGGGCAAACAGATCATGTGCAAATCAGGCTTTTGATCGCCCCGGAACACGCCAAATTAGGGCCACGCTACCTGCACGCCTTAAAATTCGCGCTTGAATATCTGGACAAACACGTTGGCAAATACCCTTACCCGAGTATCACCGTTGTGGACCCGCCCTTCCACGGGCTGCACTCTGGATTGATGGAATATCCAACGTTAATCACTGTAGGCACCTTTTACGGGATGCCATCAAATATCCGGATCACAGAATCGCTGGTCGTGCATGAGTTTGTGCATCAATATTTTATGGGCATGGTTGCCTCCAATGAAAAAGAAGAGGCCTGGCTCGACGAAGGCTTTGTCACCTATTTTGAAGACCGGATTATTGATGCCGCTTATGGCGAAAAGCAGTCGCTCGTGGACGTGTTCGGTTACCGTTTTGATAACCGCGAACTCACCCGCTTGGAATACACCACGATGGCGAATCCTCGCGAGGGTACCGTGGCACGACCGGGCTGGTATTTTTCAGAGTCCAATCACAAATCTTTGATTTACAGTAAAACAGCTACGACATTGCGTACGGTGGAGGCTCTGGTTGGAAGGGAGAAAATGGATCAGATATTACAAGCTTATTTCGAAAAATGGAAGTTCAGGCATCCCAAAGGGGCTGATTTTATGGCCGTTCTAAAAGCGGAATTGAGCACCGAACCAGATACGGTGTTTGCGCAAAAGATTTATGAACTGTTTGAAACGAGTATTTACCACGCGGTGGTGCTGGATTATGCGGTCACCCATATCTCCAACGATCTATTGCCGGCCCCACAGGGCATTTTCGGCAATGCCCCCTCCGTATTTGCCTATCAAAACGGTACTGGCCCTCAGCCAACTCTATCCTCTGTAACGGTGCAACGAAAGGGCGATTGGGTTTTCCCCGTAGAACTTTTAGTGACCTTTGAAGATGGAAGTATCCAGACCCTGCATTGGTCGGGTGAGGAAGGATTGAAGGTTTTCGAGTTTTCAAGCGGTTTGAAAGTGGTGTCCGCACAGATTGATCCCCAGCAAAAAATCGGCCTGGATGTTGACCTGAACAACAACAGCATGACGCTTAAGCCGGAGACCTTATCGCTTTGGAAATATGCCGCCAAAGCCATTTTTTGGATACAAAACCTGATGCAAACCATCAGTTTTTTAGCATAACCCTAAATATGCAAAATGTTTTTTCACATAGTTTTCCCCTCGCCCTTCGCCAATGGCGCGTGGCAGCCATCATTTACTTTATTCAGTTAGGCCTGGCCATGACGCTGGGCATGCAGGCACACAGTGTCTTAGAGTCTTCGATCGGCCATTCCTTGGAAATCAACAAGTTGTTCACCCATTATGATCATACGGTCATTACTGATTTTCTGAAAGTACATGGGGCATCCATTACACCCTTAATTGGTCAGTTGCGCTGGTTACTGCTGGTTTGGGTGATTTTTTCGGTGTTTATTGATGCCGGAATGTTGTATTGTATCTCGACCGGAACGAGATCAGCGCAAGCCACAGCCCGCACGTTTTGGCAGGGCGGGGCCGAGTATTTCTTCTCTTTTTTGAAAATCAGCCTGTTGTTCCTGTTGCTGGTTTTGGTTTGGACGACCGTGATTTTGCTCCCCATTGCCCTTTTCATGGAGCCCTCCCTTGAATATTTTTCCACGGAGCAATACACGGTTTGGGCAACCATTTTCCTGCTGTTGGTCTACCTGGCTGGGTTGGCAATCCTATTTATTGGGTCAGTGTTGAGCAGGATTGCCAAAATAAATACGGGGGCTTCAGTTGTTTCCTGCATTAAAAAAGGAGGGCAAGTTTTCTGGAAAAACAAAAGAGGGTTTCTTGGCACAATGTCCGTTTTTGTCGCACTGCAAATAGTTTTATTGGCATTTTATTGGTTTTTGGAAGCCATAATTGGCATGAAAACCTCTTGGGGAATTCTGGCACTTTTTATTGTGCAACAAGTATTTGTCTTTTTCAGGATACAAATGCGGCAAATGATGTATGCGGTTGTGTCGAAAGTCGGAAAGGAATACCTGTTGGACTAGGGGCAAATTTTAATTTGTTGCATTATTTTCAAGGGGTTGTGTAAGAAGTGTCAAAGCCAGAAAAAGAGCGGGAATAACGACTTTTGTGTTTACGAGGCAAAAAAGCCAGTCACCCCCGCCCATGGCAACAAAGATAGGAAAAGTCAATCAGGTCAGGTTCAAAGCGTA